>JAEXGX010000131.1 GCA_023450535.1 Pseudomonadota bacterium
CCTGAATGTTGCCGTTGGGGAGGAAGGTGGGGTGATGCGGTCCGAAGAGTTTTTGATCTCCGTCATTGGCGAAACCGGGGCGTTTCCCCGCGCCCCAGGTGGAAGGATTGCCGTAGCGCCACACCAGTTGTTTGGTTTTGCGGTCAATCATGTAGACTTCGCTGAACTGGCGGTCAGTGATGATCAGGCGGTCGGTTTTGGGGTCATAATCTACCCCGTTGAAATAGCTCCAGTTCAGCGCCGCGCCCAGAGGAGTGACTTCGGGCGTCATATAGTTGATGTCAAACTGGCGCGGGCCGGGCCCGATATTGTCCCATTTATGGAATTCCCACACGATGCTGTTGTCCGGGGCCACCTCAATGACAAAGGGCGACCAGAAGCCCTGTACACTGCCGACATCCAGCCCGAAGACGCCCTGCTTGGGCAGACTCATGGGGTCGCGGCCCTTTTCAATGGCCTCGGCCATGGTTTTGAATTCCCGCCCGATACACAAAATGTTGCCGTTGGGCAGAGGCGTAACGCCGTGTGTGGTGATGCGGTCAGGCTCGTTGAGGATGAACTCGCGTAGCACCTTGCCGTTCCAGTCGATAACCTGAAAGCCCCCCGAGGGGCCGCCTACGCGGGCTTTGGCCTTGGAGCCGAGACGCATGGGGCGCAGCAGGTTGCCGTCGGGAAGCAGCACCGCGTGCAATCCGGGGGGATCGGTGTGCTTCCATGTGTGCACCACATTGCCCTCCATGTCCACGAGATACGTGGATGTGGAATAGTAGGGTGCAACCAGGGTGTAGCCGTCAAAGGTACTGCCCTGTTCCCAGCGCAGGACACCTGTAGGCCCGCCGAATGACTCAAAGGCTGCCGCTCCACCCGCTGCAAGCCCGATTCCGGCCACAGCCAGGAGCAGATGTTTCAGAACCCTCATCACTCTTCCTCCTTGTATGTTCCCCGCCGGAACTGTTCCGGCGAAAGACGTGACGTTGGGAACAGACCGGAACTGCGCCCGGTCTGGGTATGGGAACGAATTGAAATGGCTCGTGGAGTTGAGCAAGGCGAGACTCTTCTCTATTCTTTTTATCCGTGGGATATACAGGCACAGCCCTGCAGGCCGCCCGTCGAGTGGCGCCTTCGCAGCGGATGCCTGAGCTTGCAGTCACCCGCGCAACGTATAAAGTTAAATGGCTCTAATAGGGAGAAATACCTTTGGGTTCATCCACTTCAATGACGATGCTGTCTTTCATTTTGAAGGGGAAGAGTTGCTCAAAGCTTGCTTCGTCCATGCCAGGCACGTTGCGCAGGTCTTCAGGCTCATGAAAGGGACCGTGGCTGTCGCGATAGGAGAAAATGGAGCGGATCAGTTCGTCGCTGACGCCGGTTTGGAGATCCAGCAGGCGTTCCGGGCTGGCGGTATTGAGGTCAACTACCACAGCGGCGAATGACGGCACGGGTATAAGCAACATGCAAAGCAGCAACAGAGAGCGCATGGTTTCCTCCTGCGAAGGGCATATTTCAGATAACGTGTGCGCGGCGGAACCGAGCCACACAAATGTGCCTTAGCAAAAATAGTGCCGACGCGATATGGGCCGAGAACCCTGAAAAGAGGTGCGGGCAGAGCGAAGAGAGGAATTTATGACATGACATTATGTCATGTCATAAATTGTCAGGGGTCAGGCTGATGACAAACCCCGTTTCATGGAATTTGCGCCGTCTAAGCCGCTAAAGCGTCTTGCCGGAGAGATGCAAAATCAGTGGCTTTACGGCGCGGCACCGTTGTCGGGTCTTCGCAGCTTACGAATAGCGCCAGCAAAAATAGAGCGCAACCTGCTTCTGATTTTTTGTCGAGTTGATGTTATCAACGCTCTGTGTCCTGACAACAAGTTGTCAGGACTGACGGTAGTTTTCTGGACGGAGTCCGTATTTGGCGAGCTTGCGGTACAGGGTGCGCTCGGAAAGCCCGAGCAGGGCGGCGGCCCCGGCTACATGGCCGCCTGAATGGGAGAGGGCGTCCGAGACGGCCTGCAGATCCCGTTCACGCTTCCGTAATTGTTTTTCTTCTGGAAACGGACGGGAAAAACGTCTTTCTTCTGCAGGCGCGGGCGGAATGGAAGAATTGTCGTCCGGCCCGGAGGCGAAGCTCAGTTCGCCCAGTACGATGAAACGCCGGATAACATTGCGCAGTTCCCGGACATTGCCTGGCCAGTCGTGTTCCATGAGGGAAAGCCGGATGTGGTTGGGAATGAGCACCTGCTGCCCCGGAGGAGAAAAGAGCTGGAGAAAGTGATCGATCAGTGCGGGGAGGTCTTCTTTATGGGCGCGGAGCGGGGGAATGTGCACGGGCAGAGCGTGAATGCGGTAGAAAAAGTCTTCGCGCATTTTGCCGTCCGCGACCAGACGGGAGGTGTCCCGGTTGGTCGCGCAGATAAGACGGAATTTGGAATGCACGGTTTTTGTGCTGCCTACTGGAATGTATCCGTAGCCGTCCAGAGTGCGTAACAGTTTAATTTGCATGGAGATGGGGATTTCTCCTACTTCGTCGAGAAAAAGCACTCCTCCGTCGGCCTGCCCGATGAAGCCGCGTGAACTGCCTTTTGCTCCGGTAAAGGCGCCTTCAGCATGACCGAAGAGTTCGCTTTCCATCAGGCTTTCATTGATGCCGCCGCAATTGATGGCCACGAACGGGGCGCCTTTGTGCGCAAGTTCGTGAATGACCCGGGCCGCGAGTTCCTTACCCACACCGCTTTCTCCGGTAATCAGCACGGGGGCGTCGCTGTGGGCGCAGTGCACAAGCCTTTGATACAACGAGGTCATGGGCAGGCTGTCACCGATGAGGCCGCCAAATCCCCGGAATCCGGAAACGTCGGGAAGTTCTTTCGTGTTTGTTTCAAAAGGAAGAAAATCCAGAGCGTTACTTGTAGTGCAATCGGAAATGAAGGCTGTGATTCCAACTTGTTTCCCTGAAGGGGAAAACAGAATGCGTCCAACTTCCCTTACCCATTTGATGCGTCCGGTCTTGGTCACAATGCGGAAAACGGAGTTGAACCACGGTGATTCCGGTGAAACTCCGTGCCGTTTTTCCATACGTGGAAAGCTTGTTTCCCGCGGGATGTCTCCGGGGTAGGAAAGGGAGAGCATGGACGCCTTCCCGATCAATTCCTCTTGTGTATAGCCGGTGAGTTCCCGGCAGTACGGGCTGACATATTCAAAAACGGGCAGGGATCCTCTTCTGTCCACCGCAATGAACATGACGGGCAAGCCTTCAACCATGTCACGAAAAAGCGCGTCGGGATCGGGAAAAAGCGGTTCCATTTCCGCCCTCCGTGGCGAGGAAGTGTAGCGTCAGATGGCAGTGCCGCTGGAACCGCTCGCAAGCTCTTCCGCCATGTGTTCAATGTATTCGAATTCATCTTTTTCGCAGGGCAGTACGGATAACCTGGAGCCTTGCCGCAGTAATTCCATGCCTAAAAGCGCAGACTGACGGCGCAACAGCATGCGGGAAACAGGCGGATTGAAACGCTTGACCAGTTTCACGTCTACCATGTACCAGCGGGGGTTTTCCGGTGTGGCGGCAGGGTCGAAATGATTGGCGTCCGGATCCTGTGCGGTATGATCGGGGTAACCCGCCTTGACGATTTCCACGAGTCCGGCGATTTCGGGATTTTTGCCGCTGTGATAGAAAAAGCCTCTATCTCCCTTCTTCATGTCGTCACGCATGAAGTTGCGGGCCTGATAGTTGCGCACTCCGTCCCATGCGGTGGTCTGGTTTGGGGAGTTCGCGAGATCGTCCAAGGAAAAGCAGTCGGGTTCACTCTTGAATATCCAGTAGCGCATGGCGGTCTCGTATAATGACGCCCGGCTGTTTGGCCGGGAGGTTTGTCGACAGATGAAGATTTTTGTTTTTCGCTGTCCCCTAGGTGGACTTATATTTTCAGTAACACACTGGCGAAAAAGGTAATTCTTTCTCGTTGCGCGAAACTTGTCAAATGCAGAAGTTCGGTTTGTGGGGAGGAGCCGGGAGAGGAAGTTCAATGTTGTCTTGCGTTTGTAGAAAAGTGCACATATAATGAACAACTTGCCACGCGTTTCTGATGCTGAAGGAGGCCTCCATGCCACAGGAACTCCGGGAGTCCCGACTTCGTAAACCGGATTTTTCTCATTGCCGGAAGTTGATTCTGGTTCGTACAGATCGAATCGGCGACATGCTGGTGACCACACCGTGCATTCGGGCAATACGACAGGCACTGCCCGAGGTTCGACTCGACATATTGGCTTCTGCTCACAATGTCCCGGCCATATACGGCAACCCCTATCTTGACGGCATTCATATCTTTGACCGCAAACGTCCCTTGAGTTGGCCGGGGCTTGTAGGGCGCCTGCGCGCTGAACGCTATGACGCCGCACTGGTGTTTAACAGCAATTCCCGTAGCGCCAGCTTTTTGAGCATGTTGATGGAAACTCCCGAGCGTATAGGCTTTAGCGGTGCGCCCATGCGTAACGGCAGGATACAGTGGGGATACGGTAGTGCATACACTCTGTTGCCCCAGGGCGCGGGCAGTGTGCAGGTTGCACTGGAGATGCTGGAAAAGCTGAGTTCCATTGGTATACCGGCATCTTCTCCTCATATGGATTTTGTCGTGCCTGAGGCTCTGACGCTGGCCATGCAACGGAGTTTTCCCTCCGAACCGGGCCGGCTGCGGCTGGCCATGTTTATAGGCAATATCAAGAAAGTGACAAAGCGCTGGCCTTTGGAAAAATTTCGGGCACTGTCCCTGCGGCTGCTGGAGACAGAAGAGGATCTGGAAATCGTCATTCTGACGGGGCCGTCAGATCGCCCTCTGCTTAAAGGCTTCTCCGGCGTGACGCATCCGCGCATTTCGTATTTCACCGGAAGCACGCTGCAGGAAAGCGGAGCTTTTTTGCAGACCTGCTGCGCCATGGTTGCGGGTTCCAGCGGGCCTACCCATGTGGCCGCCGCCCTGGATGTGCCTGTGTTGTCCGTGACCACGCAGTATTCGGCCACAGTTTGGGGGACGTTGGGAAAATACGACGATTGCGTTACGCCCGACACGGATACTCCCGACATGCGCGGCATCGCTCTGGAGCCTGTTGAGGTTATGGTGCGGAAGTTTCTGGCAGAAGAACGTGAGCGACGGGCTCCAGGGCAGTTTAATTTTTAAAGAGAACAGAGTGAGCCCCGCGCTCCACGTGATTCTGGCGGCCTCGTGAGCAATTGCAGAATGAAATTGCTCTAACTCGCTGTATCCTCTTTGTCGGGGAAGAGAACAAGCAACAGCATTTTAAAGCATTCCGGCGCGTATACGGCGTGGGGAACTTTGGCAGGCATGACAATACTTTGCCCGGCGTGTAGCAGGTACTCCTCTGCGCCGATGGTGATGCTGCCCACACCGTCCAGAGCTGTGACCAGGGCATCTCCGGCGGTGTCGTGCGCGCTGATTTCCTCACCTTTGTCGAAAGCGAACAGGGTCACGTTGTGGTGCGCTGTCTGCGCCAGGGTCTTGCTGACAATCTGTCCGGGCTGGTATGTCACTTGGTCCGCCAGAGTTAAAACAACGGCATGTTCGATGTTTTTGATGCGTTTTTCCATTGCATGTTCCCCCGCTTAGGCGAATTTTCATCAAAATCGTTTCAAAAAGTATACCTTAATTTTCATTTCTCTTTCCATGAGAATTGCCCCCGGGGGAGAGCTGGAAGTGAACATAATTGCCGTCTCCCCAAGGGGACAAATCCCTTATGCTTGGCGTATCAATAGTTATTGAGATTCTTTACGTCTTGAATTGGCAAGGCTCATTTGCTTCTCTGATTGCGGAAATTTTTTCTGTGCCAGAAGGCACTGTCTGAAAGTATAGTTGTATATATGAAGATAAGAATAAAAACTTTTTGTGAATATTGAATATACTTTTAGTTTGATCTGGTGAAGATATTAATTATGATACACATCTATGATGTAATTCTTCACTTCTTGACGATAACGTCAAACTCGATCACTATTAGGGAATAGTAAAGGAAGCACTCACAAAAGAGAGAACAGGAATGGCTGGAGAGTATAACAGACCATATTCTTGAAGTTTGGGCTATGCTTTGCAGCTTCGGCAGGCGGGCGAAGGGTTATGGTGGTTTCTTTTCCTGGTTGTAGAAGACTACGTAATACAGGATGGGATTCAATGCACGACAAATAGAACAGTGTGGTATTTTTTTGATGTAGTGAAAGTGATGTATATGTAATGGATATATACTCATGCAGTAGTTTTTTCTTATGAGCATACCAATGCATGAGTATAACATTACTATGAAAATTTAGATAATGTAATAGTACATGGGTGAAGGTTTGTTGTGCGGAATATTATGGATTGGTAGAATGGTGATTTATTGCCGGGCGAGGAAGGGCAGTTTTTTTTAAAATTTGGATAAGTATACTGGCTACTCAGCTGGGCGCGGAGAGCCCCAGTCCGATAAAAGATTCACTCGTTTTGGCGTTCCTATACATACTCCAATTTGTTGGCCCTGAATGCGGCCATTGAAGCGGCCAGGGCCGGGGATGCCGGGCGCGGCTTTGCCGTGGTGGCCGACGAGGCGCGCAATCTGGCCGAAAAAACCATGGCTTCCACCCAGGATGTAGGCAACGCCATCCAGGCCATTCAGGACAGCACGTCCAAAAGTATGGCCTCCGTGGACAAGGCCGTGGCCCGGATCGAACAGGCCACGGATCTGACGGTCCGGTCCGGCCGGGCATTGGAGGAGATCGTCACCACCGTGGAGCACACGGCCGGTCAGGTCAGCGCCATTGCCACGGCCAGCGAGCAGCAGTCCGCGGCCAGCGAGGAGATCAACCGCTCCAT
>JAEXGX010000267.1 GCA_023450535.1 Pseudomonadota bacterium
GTGTCAAATGCATGATATCCTCCTAACAATAAAGATTGGTCCTTTTTACTGTGGAAAAGCCTGTATACACCCACAGTATTTGGAACGTTTGCAGTATGATCAGAATCTTTCTATACAGCGTATAGAAAAACTATTTACTTATCGTGCTATATCCCACACATTAAGTGGTCAATGAGTTTTTTTATATAATCATACACCTAACTACATATAGCTCTGTATGCGGCCTTTACTTTGAATAAAGCCACAGGCAACACCAGCAGTACCGGCCCGTCCTTTCAATTTGGGTAGTCAAAAAAATCGAGCGGGCTTCAGCTGTGCCAAAACCCGCTCTGAAGGATATTTGTCATCGTCCGTCACTCAACTGCAAGCGCCTGTCCGGTTCTTTCGACAACCTATTGCGCCCTCAAGAAACAGAAGATATGCTTCATCCCCGTCCAAAACGACCAGAAAAAACTTTTACCACTCTGCATGTTAGGGTATATTCAGGGGATAAGATATTCTGTGAAAATCTTTTGTGAGTAATATTTCGACTCAACTTTAAAATTGCTCTTAAAAACTTTACAAAAAGGAGAACCCGAGCGGGAATAACTTGCGATCGTCTTGCAAAGAACGTTTTCCCGCCCGGCACAACGCCATGCCGACAGACAAACTTCGCATTGTATTCATGGGAACGCCGGATTTCGCGGCAAATATCCTGCGGGCTGTGGCCGCCTGGGAAGGCGGTGCCGTACTTGCGGCCTATGCACAGCCGGATCGCCCCGCCGGACGCGGGCGCAAACTGAAGGAACCGGAAGTAAAGGTTGCGGCGCAAGAGCTGGGCATTCCGGTCTTCCAGCCGCTGAATTTCCGGGAACAGACGGATCGGGACGCCTTGACCGCACTGAAGCCCGACGTTCTGGTGGTAGCCGCCTACGGGCTGATCCTGCCGCAGGCCGTGCTGGATATCCCGGTATACGGAGCCTACAACGTCCATGCCTCACTCCTGCCCCGGCACAGAGGAGCGGCCCCCATTCAGCGGGCCATCATAGAAGGGGATGAAATCAGCGGCGTGACCATCATGCGCATGGAAAAGGGGCTGGATACCGGCCCTATTCTGCTCCAACAAGCTGTTTCTCTGGAAGAACATGAAACGGCGGGATCTTTGTTCGAACTTCTGGCCGAACACGGCGCAAAGCTCATGGTCGGCGCGCTGGGCATGATCGCGGAACAGCGGGCGGCCTTTGTACCCCAAAATGACGCATTAGCGACCTATGCCGCCAAGATATCCGCCACCGAGGAATATCCGGACTGGACGGCTTCTGCCAGAGAAATTCATGCCCATATCCGGGGTATTACGCCCTTCCCTGGCGCAAAAAGTCTGTTCCGCCGCGCGGACGGCGAGAAACTGTCGCTCCGTCTCCTGCCCGGCGACATCGCGGACGAGGAAACAGCGAAAGCCTGCGCAGATCTTGCGCCAGGCGTGGTGGCCGCATTCGACGGCAAAGGCCTGGTTGTGGCATGCGGACAGGGAGCATACCGTATCACCCGGCTCAAGCCTGCGGGAAAGCAGGAAATGAGCGCGACGGACTTCTTCAACGGAAGACTCCGGGGGATGAACGCACCGTATGGCACGCTGGGCTCGCCGTCAGAACCGGCAACCAGGGACAAGGCGTAGCATGGCTGAAATATCCCCGGCCCGTGACACGGCCTATCGCATCTTGTGCCGCCTGCACGAAAAAACAGACGACCCGACTCCTCTTCCCGTTCTGCTGGAAGAGAGCGGAAAGCGCCTGCCCCCGCGCGACGCGGCGTTTGCCGCAGAAATCGTCTATGGCGTATTGCGCGGGGCTTCCCGCCTTTTCGCCGCCTTGTCGCCTTTTCTAAGTAAGCCGGAAGGGTTGCCGTTCCGCCTGCGGATTATCCTGAGCATGGCCGCGTTTGAACTGGCGGAACTGGACAGCGTGCCTGCGCGGGCCACGCTGGATCAGGCGGTGTGCCTCGCCCGCAAACAATTTGGCAAGGGCCTGTCCGGCCTGACCAATGCTGTACTGCGCAACGCCTGCCGCGCCAACACATTTGCAAAAGAAGCACTTACAGGAAATGACGCAGTCAAACAGCCGGAGCCTCAGGTAAAACATATTGCCCTGCACGGCTCCCTCCCTCTTTGGCTGGCCGAGTGCTGGAGCAGCCAATACGGCCCGGAAACAGCCCTGCGCCTTGCCCGGCTCTCTTCGTTGCGCCCCCGGCCCGGGCTGAGACTCAACGCAAACGCAGGAGAAGAACATCTGAGCACTCTCCGCGCACATCTAAAAAACGCGGGAGCGGTCTTTTTCGACGAGTACGGCTGTCTTCTGCCTTTTACCTCTGCCATTGAATCAGACAAAGCCTCTGAAGGCGGTTGTGCGGCTCCAGAAACTCTGGAACAGCCCTCTCCGGACACGAACAAGCCTTTGCTGCATTTGGTGACAGAAGCTCACCGTACGGGCCTTGTTTCACGTCAGGGTGCGGCATCACAAAAACTTGCCCGTGCCGTAGCGGAAAAAATGCGCGCGGCACGCGATAAACGCGCGCCGGACTTTTCTTTCTGGGATGCCTGCTGCGGACGCGGAGGGAAAAGCTGTGCCCTGCGGGAGGCCGGGGTTGCTCCACTGCTGTGCTCCGACCCTTCCGAGCGCCGCCTCGCCTTTTTGCGTGAAGAGATGATACGGCTCGGGCTGGACAACATGGAAATACTCTCCGGAGAAGCGCAAAAAATAGCCGCGCCCCGTCCGCGCCATTTCGACGGCATTTTATTGGATGCGCCGTGCAGCGGGACAGGTACACTGGCGCGCAATCCCGAACTGCGTCTGCGCCTGATGCCGGAAAAGCTTCAGGCAGCCTCCGCCCTTCAGCAAGAGCTGCTTGACGCGGCGTGGACGGCGCTCCGGCCCGGCGGGCTGCTTGTCTATGCAACTTGCGCGGTGAACCGGAACGAGAATGAAGAACAGGTCAGCGCGTTTCTTGCTCGTACCGGGGACGCGCGTCTGGAGGAGCAGGAACTGACCCTGCCCTCCTCCCCCACAGAAGAAGGACAGGATATCCTTTTCCACGCCTTTCTGCGCAAAGGCGGCATATGTTAGCTTCCCCGGCCCTTTTATTCAGCACGCGTCAAGCGCCTGCTCAAGATCGGCGATAATATCATCCTTATGCTCGATACCGATGGACAGCCGTACCAGTTCGGGCAG
>JAEXGX010000332.1 GCA_023450535.1 Pseudomonadota bacterium
CCGGTCAATGTGCGGATTATCGCGGCCACCAACCGAAATCTTGCGGAAATGGTGCAACGAGGGGAATTCCGCCGCGACCTGCTGTACCGCCTGAGTATCTTTCCCATCTACATCCCCGCCCTGCGCGAACGGCCCGAGGATATCCCGGTGCTGCTCAATTTCTTCATGTTGCAGCAGAGTCGGAAACAGGGGTTGGCTGTGCCGCCTGTGCTCGCCCCGTCGGAACTGCGGCGGCTGTGCGCCTATTCCTGGCCGGGGAATATTCGGGAAATGCAGAACGCGGTAATCCGGGCCATGCTGATTTGGGATGGCGCGCGAGAAAACAATTTCAGTATTGAAGTGGGAACCAACATGTTCGCAGGCATGTTCCCTCCACTGCCGGAACAGGAGCGGGAGGGCGCGGCCTTTGCGGCGGGGACGCCGCATTCCGGAGAGTTGCGTTCTGGAAGTCTGCGCATGGAAGATATGGAGCGGGAACATATCATCCGGGTACTGGAGCTTGCAGAATGCCGCATTGCCGGACCTGGCGGGGCTGCGGAACTGTTGGACATGAATCCCAGCACACTGCGGGCGCGCATGAAAAAGCTGGGCGTCCGGCGCCAGCCTGCGGAATAGAGCATTTCGCCATTGAAACGCTCCACGGAGCCGAGCAAGGCGAGACTCCGTCGTGCCGCTCTCCTCTCCGGTGTCGCTGCAATTCACTTGAGGCGTTAGGCTCCGGCGGAAGCGTGAAACCCATGAGTCAGAGCACAGGGTCTGACTGGCAGATATTTTCAATCACAAAATGCCCTGGGCTTCCGCCGTGCGGAGCCGAGCCGTGCGGGCCTGTGGCAATTTTCCGCCGGGCGGGGTAGAATGATACCGCGCGTGGCGCATCGGGTCATATATCATATCAAGGTAAGCCCTTGTTTGCAGGAGAGTCTTATGGGTTTTTTTTCCGCCGTCAAAAAGATATTCGGAGCTTCCGAGAGTGCGCCGCGTGAGGCGCAAGGCGTTGCCGGGCAGGAGCGCACGGGCGCGGCCGCTGTGGACAGCCTGAGCGACGATGAACTCACCCTTGCTTTGCGCGAGACCGAACCCCGGCTCTCCGCGTGGCTGGGAGTCGCTCTGCAAGGCGTGAGTGAAGCCGACGATCTGCTGTGGCGGCGGCTGGCCTTCCTACTTAAGGCACTTGAGACGCCGGACGGGGAAGCCAGGGCTTTTGCCGACGATTTTCGGGACTGGCTTACGCGCATGGATTACCGCTATCTGGAAGACTTTCGCTCTGAACTCCAGTACCGGCTGGCGCTGGCGCTGGATATGGAGGATGAGGAAGACGAACGGGATCGTCTGTTCCTCAAGCTGAACGAAGGCCTCGCCCGCACCCGCGCACAGTTCGGCAGGGGCTTGAGCGCTCTGCTTGCCGGACACTCCAGCCTTTCCCCGCAATTTTGGGAAGAAATGGAAGAATTGTTCATCATGGCTGATATGGGCGCGGAACCTGCTCTGGCCCTGGTGGAAAAATTGCGGGAACGTGCCGGAACCGAGGGGGTGTCTTCCCCGGCAGAACTTTTGCCCATCCTCCAGGACGAGGTGGAAAAATTGTTCAGGGCGCCGCGCCGGATCAGCGCGGTGAACCCGCCGGAAGTGGTGCTCATGGTAGGCGTCAACGGAGTGGGCAAGACGACTACTATTGCCAAACTGGCCTATCGCGCCCGCATGCAGGGCAAAAAAGTGCTCATTGCCGCAGCGGACACCTTTCGCGCAGCGGCAGTGGAACAGCTTCAGGTATGGGCGGAGCGCGCAGGTGCGGACTTTCATGCCAAGGGCGCCGGGGCCGACCCTGCCGCCGTGGCCTATGAGGCCGTGGATATGGCACTGGCGGGCGGCTATGATCTGCTCTTTGTGGATACGGCGGGGCGCTTGCACACCAAGCACAATCTCATGGAAGAATTGCATAAAATCCGTAATGTCATTGCCAAGAAGCACCCAGGAGCGCCGCACCGCAGTATTTTGGTCATCGACGCCACCACCGGGCAAAACGCCCTACAGCAGACCAAAATGTTCAAGGAGACCAGCGGAGTAGATGAAGTGATTCTGACCAAGCTGGACGGCACGGCCAAGGGCGGCGTAGCGCTGGCTGTGGCCAGCCAGTTCGGCCTGCCCATCACGTACATCGGGCTGGGGGAAAAGATGGAAGATTTGCGCCCCTTTGACGCTCATGATTTTGCCCGCGCTCTGCTGGGGCGGGGAGAGGAAAAGGAATAGGAAGGAATCCGCTTTTTTCAGCATTCTTTTACCAGCAGAAGCTCCGGAAAGAATGGGGATACCCAAGTTATGTTGATTCATTCGTTTCTTTCCCGCCTGACTGCCTTTCATCAGGCACTCCACAAGGTACGCTACGAGCTTTTGCTGGGCTCATTGCTGTGCGTCTTTGTGCTTAATATACTCTTTCCTTCCAATATTTATGGCGGGGTGGCCCAGTTCCTCTATCTGCCGTTTCAACTGCTGGCTGCTCTGGCCCTGTTCCAGACGAATCGTACCGCGCTCAAGGTATTTCTGTTCTGCGCAGCGGGCCTGCTGCTTTGTCGTATGGTCGGTTTTCTTTTGCCGTTCGATTTTGAGCCGGGACTTACCGGACTTTATTTTGCTTTTTTCGCGGGTGTTACCGGGGAGCTTTTCCGCCAGTTGTGGCGCATGTCCAACGCGGGGCACGAAGCCATTTATGCGGGACTGAGCGGCTTCCTGCTCCTGGGATATTGCAGCTACTTCCTTTTTCTGGGCATTGAGTTCCACTCTCCCGGCTCGTTTTCCGGGTTGGGGCGGAATGAAAGCATTATGAATGATCTTTTTTACTTCAGCTATATCACCATCCTGACCGTAGGCTACGGGGATATTGTGCCCGTGAGCTGGGTGGCCAGAAATGCCACGATCCTTGCCGCGCTGGCGGGGAATATATACTCGCTGGTGGTGATTTCCACCATTGTGAGCCGTGCCAATAGCCCGTCGCCCAAATAATAAGGCATGTTAACGCTATCATGCCTGAAACATCTGTAAAAATGAATTACTCCACAGGAATTCTGGATGAATGTTATCATCAGAAAAGAACAGTCTGAACATATTGAAGCGATTACAGATGTGACGGCGGCGGCATTTGAACACCATGAACATTCGAGTCACACGGAACAGTATATTATCTCGGCCTTGCGCAGGGCGTCACAACTGACGATTTCTCTGGTGGGGCTGGAAGGCGATGTTGTCGTAGGACATATCGCCATTTCTCCGGTCACAATATCATCCGGGGAAGTGGAGTGGTATGGCCTGGGACCGATCGCGGTCAGGCCTGACCGCCAGGGGAAAGGCATAGGTTCTCAACTGATACGGGATGCGCTTGCCGAATTGGAACAACAAGGCGCTTCCGGCTGCGTGGTTCTTGGTAATCCTGATTACTATGGGCGCTTTGGTTTTAAAGCTCACCCGGGATTGACGTTACCCGGTGTCCCGCAAAAGTATTTTCAAGCGTTACCTTTTAAGGGAAGTATCCCTGCGGGGGAAGTGTGTTACCACAGTGCGTTTGAGGCCACAGAGTAAGGCCATAGAGCGTTTTTCCAACATGCTTTATGGCCTCAGAATGATGATAAAGTCCTTGAGGGGGCTACTCGCCCCCTCAAACTCCCCTCGGCAGGGGCAT
>JAEXGX010000338.1 GCA_023450535.1 Pseudomonadota bacterium
CATCAAGACTGCGCTGTGTGCCAGGATATTCCGTGATGGTGAAATAAGGATACGTTGTTTTTATAAAATCAATGGCAGCCTTGAATCCCGCAGGCACGGCGACCTTCAGCGGCAGGGTGGGAATAAAGGCGTGTCCCTTGTGGGCAAGCAGAATCATGTGGCTGGTAAGAAAGGATTCCGTCAATCGAAGTGAGGGATCCCTCTCCTGTTCAGGAAAGCGCACCATACCGGCCACAGCATCCGCCTTACCGCTTTTGAGAAGGTCTGTGGGGGGTGTTTCGATAGGAATAGGTACGGCGTTGATGGAAAGCCCGCAATCTCGCTCAATGAGCTCCATAATTTCCGGGATAATACCTGAAGGCCGGCCTGTTTCGGGATCTATAAGGGAAAGAGGATCCCGGCTGGAGAAGAAAGCCACGCGCAGAACTGGATGCTCCTGGATATATGCGCGTTCACGAAGACTGAAGGACGGCATCCGCAAGACCGGATACAGAGAATCCATAAGTTTTGTTTCAAAAGACGGAGCGTCAATCTTGAGCTGGGCAATGGCTTCGTTGAGCGTTTCCATCAACGCCTCATTGCCTTTCCAGGTGATATAGTAAAACGGAGCCGGAGCGAATTCCGCCACAATTTTTTCATCCGTGCCAAGTTCCATCATGCTGCAAGCCATGGCGTCGATCTCTCTGGCGTGCAGCGCCTTACGCATCTGTTCAGTACTGTCGAACCAGGTTACAACCGGACGGAATCCTTTTTTTTCGGAATACGCCAGGAATTCGTCCTGGCGCACATAGGTTTTGACGCAGCCGAACCGCCGGCCGGAAAAAGAGTCGAACCCTTCATAAGATAGGGCAGTGTTGCCGCTCAGGGTGATAATCGCGGCATGAGTGACTCCGGAAGAGTAGGCGCTGTAAAGAAAACGCTCGGCACGCTGGGGAGTCAGCTGAGCCGAACCAAGAAGATCGATCCTTTTTTCTGCTAATGCCTTGAGCGCCTCGTCCCAACTTTCCATGCGCACGTAGCTGAACGTCAAATCCGTATAAGACGCGACCCTGCGCAGATAGTCCACGTCATAGCCCACCGGCACTCCGCCGTTGTCATATTCATGAAAGCCCGGCATGGGAAAAAATCCCACCCTGACTGTAGGGGTTGCTGATGCGGCAGAGCAGCCGAAAAGCATAATGCAAAAAAGAAGTACGAAATTACGGATGGTTGAAAATAGCATAGTTTTCAATTTATGTGAAATATATTGTGTTGTTGAGGAGATGATGACGATAAAAATCGTTGCAGAAAACAGGTATTGAATCTGTTCAGGGTTCGGAAGCAATAGAAAAGGATCCGAGAGAATAAATACACTTTTGAGTATATGTATAAAAATACTCCGTGTCTGTAGTAAAAAATACCATAAAAAAAGGAGCAAAGCCAGATCGAAAAAATGAAAGTTTGCGGGAAGTTCTCTGCAAAAAAACAAAATTTTCGGTTGTATGTAAAAAATATGCGTTGTCAGAAGAAATGGTTTTATTGCAAAGATGTATATTATGGAAGAGTCTTTTTTTATACGTTATTATACTATATTATTTGTTTTTTTATTCAATTCGGCAGGAAGTTTCTTTTTTAACTAAAATTAAAAATTCAAGACAAAAAGAACAGAAGGTATGAGGCTACGGTTAAAGTCAGCAGCCTCTTGAAAGAGGGCATAATGGGATTTCCTCCCTGCGTCAGCTTGCCGGAGGCAGCCTGAAGGAACATTTCCCGTATCTCCCCGCCGGCGATACCGGTATGGGGGGAAGCTGTCGGTGGCGAAAACCTTCAAAAGAATTTTTTATCAACCCTGTTTTTATATTTTTAGAAAAAAGCGTCTTTTAGGTATACCCATGTACCCCGTATCGACAAAGGCATTAAATGCCTCTAAACGCCTCTCAGGTGCCTCTAAAAAAGTGCATTTGTCATTTTTAGGAATTCAGGGTATACTTGGCACGCTTTATGAAAAAAACACAAAATCACTTAACTGATTCTGTTTTTGGGCTTTTTCGCAGATTGGAAAATTTCTTATCATGGCGCTTTTTACAATGCACGCCGACGAAACCAACGCGAGATTGGAAAGCTGGAATAGGGTTATCCTAAACGCATTCGGGTCGGTTGCTTCTGTGGCCTTCCACCCCGGCGAATATCCTTTCCGGACGTGATCTGCGGTCGGTATAAAGCCTGTAGATAGGGCTGCTGATAAAGTCGGCCGTTTCTCTGGAAGCGAGGATAGCCGGAATTTATTTCCGGCGCCAGTTGGTTGGAGGTTGCTCAAAAGAGGCTTTTCCCTAAGCTTCTCTGTAGCTCTTGGAAAGAGGCAGCAAATCAATCCTGACCCGCGCCTTTCCCGCCCGGTGACGCGGGCCACAGCAGGGGAGCCGGTGGGCGGTGAAAACTCTCAAAGAGGGCTTTCATCATTTTGTGTAGATGTGAGATTTGCCTTAAACTGAACATTCAGACTTCAACATTCGGCGTTCGTCGCCGCGGGAAAAACATGACGCAGGAACATCTGGACAACGCTCCGACCAGTTCATCCTATAATGCCTCTTCCATTACCATTTTGGAAGGTCTGGCGGCGGTGCGCAAGCGCCCGGCCATGTATATAGGCAGTACAGATTCTCATGGTTTGCATCATCTGGTCTATGAAGTGGTGGACAATGCCATTGACGAGGCCATGGCCGGGTATTGTACCCATGTGGAAGTAATCTTGCACATGGACAACAGCATCACCGTACGCGACGACGGGCGCGGTATTCCTGTGGATCTTCATCCCAAGCTCGGCGTGCCCGCCGTGCAGGTGGTTATGACCAAACTGCACGCCGGGGGCAAGTTTGACAACGACGCCTACAAGGTGTCCGGCGGTCTGCACGGGGTGGGCGTCTCTTGTGTAAACGCACTGTCCGAATGGCTTGAGGTCACTGTGCGCCGTGACGGCAAGCGCTGGAGGCAGCGCTACGAGCGCGGCACTCCGGTGACGGGGCTGATCAGTCTGGGAGAAGCCGAGGGACAGGGAACGACAGTGCGTTTTCTTCCCGACGAACAGATCTTTGAGTCCACGGAATTTTCCTTCGCCGTGCTCCAAAAACGTTTTGAAGAGCTGGCCTATCTCAACAGCGGCCTGAAGATCGTTTGTGTGGATGAGCGTTCCAATGAAACCCACGAGTATTACGCCGAGGGCGGCATCCGTCAGTTTGTGCGGGATCTCAACAACGGCGAGCAGACCATTCATTCCATCATTGCCGGGAGCGGCATCGCGGACAACGTTACCGTGGAGTTTGCTCTACAATAC
>JAEXGX010000353.1 GCA_023450535.1 Pseudomonadota bacterium
GGTCATCAGTATACCGTTAGCAAGCAGTGCCGCCCTGCATGTGTCCATCACACTGTTAAGAGTCGCGTAACTGCTTCTGGTGAACGGATTTTCCGCGTCCTTGAGGGCTGGTTGAAGTTGGGACTGCACAGCCAGCAATGCCTTTGCCAGTTCGGTGATGTCCTTAGAGTGATAGGATTCCATAGATTGCCTCCTGAAATGCAAAAATCCCCATCCGGCGTGAACCGGACGGGGATTGTGCGATGTTTTGGGAATTATTCTGCTATTTCAATGGGGTAATATATACACGAACAACACTGAACTTCATAGGTTACTTTTTTGTGTAGTTGCCCTCAACTATTACGCCCATTCCACATATCAAATCATAAGAATGGGTAATTTCAAGCGCATTTTGCAAGGGTGTTACCTCTATAAAATTACTTCTATCCATTTTTATATCATCATTGGTGCAGATCAATTTTCCACCTTGAGCACTGCATGTGCCTTCAAATTCACACATATTCCCAGAATCAGGATTGAAGGTTGAGATGGATATAGGCATTCTTTTCGTTGAAGGGTTTGTTGGCGAAAGAATGAGTTGTCCGGTAAAGCCTTCTTGCTGATAGATATATGTTCCAAAAATGGTTTGCTGTTCTTTTTTTCGTGTTGCCGGGCCGACATACGGTGTATCGCGGCGTGCTAAAACAGATTGACGAAATTGTTCGTCAGCCTGTCGCTGTGCCTGAACTCTTTCCAATTCTGCTTGTTTCGCGGCATTCATGGCATCATGCTGATGTTGAATAAATGCCTGTACTTGTTCTGATAATGCCCCATTATACCGTATGGTTTGAATTGTAAAATTTATAGGGGATAATGATTTCAGGGCAAACTGCACTTCGCTATCACCTGAACTTTTATCTGAAGTGACAAATCGAAAGTCGACAAGGCGAAGTTCATTATCTTTTATCGCAGAGGCGAGTTCAAAAGAAGCATTTTGAAGAACTCCATACTTAACACTCTCTTGAGAAAACTTTTCATAACTAACTTTACCCTGAGCATAGTAATTAGCATTTGAAGTTTTTTCGGGCACCAAGTCCGTTATTTCTCCTCTAGCTGATAAGGTGATGCGCTCGGCGCGATCATCGAATTTGAAGCCACTTATTTGATATATAACGATGGGCATTTTTTCCCATGAAATTGATATTTCCCTTCTGGAAGGAAGCACTCCAACTACCTGCAATGCTTTTTTGTCAGCTCTGCTCAAAATATATTTCTTAAAATAATAGTCGAAACCCTTAATACCCGCATTAGGAAGTGTTTCTGTAAAGTGTTCATTTTGATGAATCTGGCGGAAACCTCTTTTCATTGTGGCCGATGACACCCGTGGTGTTTCTCCCTTGTAGTCAAAACCTAAGAATGCCGTTTGATAGGATTTCCCATCAGCAGCAATCATAAACTGTGCTACAAGCTCGACTGTGAACCCGGCGGAATCAAGAGACCGTGCAATTTCTTTGAATACGCTATCAGGCGTACCCGAAAAATGCGGTTTTATCCGTGATAATACAAGGCTGAGGTTCGAATATTTTCCCCTAAATTCAACATACTTCTGGCCCCGATCTGTTTCGTGAAGCGTCCATTTGCCGTCTTGGCAGTATTGGTAGGTGTCAAAAAGTTTGCCTATGGTCACGCTCCGGTCAGAGGGTAGAGGTGTATCCTTGAGGTCGGAAATTTCCGATGCCGTAAAAAAGGCGGCATATCCGGCCAGAGGGCAGCCCAAAAGCAGAACGAGGCAACATGTTACGGTTGCAGCAAAAAAGCGTCTCATTTTTTACTCCCTTGCGTACCTCCATCCCGGAAGTGAGCCGAGATGGAAAGTTCATTTCTTACGGAAATTGGCTCCGGCAGCCTCTCTTATTTTTAGCTTTAAGTCAATAATTCTTAGCTAAAAAGCCGTTCATGACACTCCTAACGCAAGCTATGATTTAGCTGTCAAAAAGGAGTGATTTGTGAGTTCCAGAAAAATTCAGAAACTGGCCGCTATTGTCGGCACAAACATAGCCCGCCGGAGAAAAGCCGTTGGGCTGACCCAGGAGCAGCTTGCGGAAAAGCTCAGTATCAGCGGAGCATCCCTGTCCAGAATCGAAAAAGGCATGGCCGCGCCACGATTCCCCAGACTGGAAGAACTGGCCGAAATTTTAGGCTGCCACGTTGCGGATTTGTTCAGGAAGGAAGGGGATCCCCTCAGCGTGAAGCTGGATACGGTGGAAGATATGCTCCGGTCTCTACCGGCCAGTACGCAGGAAGACTTAGTATATCTGATGATTACGGCTATTCAGACCGTCAAAAAGAGCCGGATGGAACCGTAATATAGAGAGATAGTCAAAGTTTGAATTGAACACATGATTGATATGCAAGAGTAAAATTACCTGCCCAGTATTTATTGTATCTTTTTAGAGTATATCGCGCTTAAAAATATTGGCCAGCTGGATCCTATGTTCTGACTCGCAGGTTTCACGAGTCTGCCGGAGTTTTACGCCACAAGCGAATTGCGGCTGCTCCGGCGTCGCGACGGAGTCTCGCCTTACTCGACTTCATAGCGCATTTCAACGGTGAAATGCTCTAGTGCTCTCTATTCCCATGAAGAGGTATAAATCCATACCTACCTTGATTTGTCTTAGTAAAAATTATAAGATTAATCTTATTAGAAGTCACGAGATTATTCGGCGGATCTTCATTTTCAATAATAATAACCTGAACATCGCGAAATGAACTAGCAATATCATTATAAAAGGAGTCTTTTACATCCACAGATATATTTTTTTCGTCAGGCGCTGGCTCTCTATACACAACCAACGGAGAATCAATAATAAGAAAATTGGGGTAAGGCATTTTTTTACGCCAGCATATGTTGAGAAGAGCTAAAGAAAATGCGGCATGTATTATTGCACGAACGCCTTTACCATGACTAGCTCTATGCCGACCTCCAATTACTACATCCCAGTTTGTTTCACTGAAAGTAACCCTTCCTGCATTGGGGAAATGCCATGCTTTTAAGCGATCTTCAACTTCAAGAGAAAATTCTTCAAGAGGTCTGGCTGTAATAAAGTTGTTGCCAGTTACCTCCTGTTCAATGGTTTGTTCTGCTTTTGCAATTTCCTCAAATAATCCACTGAACTCGTTGCGGCGGTCTAATATCTCAAGTGCTTTTTTTATAGATTCCTCTTTTTTATGCATTTCACGGTAATCATTCACTATTCTAGATAGTTTTGGTTTTAAAATTTTTTCTATTTCATCAGTGATAGATTTTAAATTGGATTCTAATGTTATTTTGTATGCTCTCTTTTCTTCAATATTCGTTTGTATATCTATTTGTGTTACTTTCAAATCAGACAATAGAGCGTGAAGTTTATTTAGTTCGCTTAAACATGACTTTGAAATCATTTCTGGATTCATTAATGCATCTTGACGTAAAATATCATGATATTTTGCAAGAGAACCGCACACAGAGCAATATCCAAGCCCTATCTCCAATAATCTTCCACCAGTTTCCGTAATTGCTTCAAGTCTACGGATATCTGAATTATATTGTTTTTCAAGAATTGCAAAACGACTTTGTAATTCTACCAAAACACCTAGTTGTGATTCTACGTGTTTTATTTGTTCCCAAGATTGCTTTCTGCGCTCTTCCATATCAGATACAGAGCGTTGAGCAACACTTAATGCGGCAGAGACCTTTTCATAGCTTCCTTCGAGAACATCTAGTTGTTCTTGAAGAATCATAATTCAAATTTCTATGGATTTATATATGTACATTTTATATTTTATTTCAGTAAATTATAAAAAATATTATCCAATACAATCCAGCCATACACCTTGACATCCAGCATATATAGGGGTCAATTTAGGGGTTATATTGAAGAGTGAATTTACAAAACTCAGGAGGAATCCCACATGGCCAGACTTGTAAAACCGCTCACCGCCACTCAGGTGCATAACGCGAAGCCCAAGGACGCCCCCTATAAGCTGTTTGATGGCGGAGGGCTGTTCCTGCATGTTACCCCAAGCGGCGGCAAACACTGGAAAATGAAGTATCGACAGGCCAACGGCAAAGAAAGCCTGCTGTCCTTCGGCGCATATCCCGAAGTTTCTCTAGAGCAGGCCCGGCGCAAGCGCGATGAAGCGAGAATGCAGAAGGCGGCGGGCAAAGACCCCGGCGAGATGAAACGGCAGGAAAAGGCCGAACTGGAATCCATCAGCAAAAATTCTTTTGGCGCTCTGGCCGCCAAATGGATGGAGCTTGCCGCCACCAAGGTGGCGCCGCAAACCATGCGAACCTACAGAGGCATCATGGAAAAATATCTTCTGCCGGGCCTTGGCGACAGGCACATCAAGAATATTCGTCCCGCCGAAATTCTTGTTCCCATGCGTGAACTGGAAAAACGAGGGAAGACCGCCACCTGCAAAAAGGCTTGCCAGATTTGCAGTCAGGTTATGCAGTACGCCATTGCAATGGGTGCTCTCGAAATCGACCCCATTCCCTCCCTCCGTATTCTGCTGCAAACCCATAAGGTAACGCACCGCTCCACTATCCTTGACCCGCTTGAACTTGGAAAATTGCTTGTAAAAATTGATGAATATGGACAGCAAAAAGGCTATTTCGCCGTGCGCTACGCATTGCAAATAATACCGTATATTTTTGTCCGCACCAATGAGCTTATCAACGCCAGATGGGAACAGATAAATTTCGAGACATGCGAATGGCGCTATACGGTCAGCAAAACGAATACGCCGCATGTTGTACCGCTTGCCCCCCAAGTCATGACCATTTTGGAAAAACTGAAAATCGGCACAGGCAATGGGGCGTTACTCTTTCCCAATATGCGCGATTACACACACCCTATCAGCGAAGTAACCATGATCGGCGCATTGCGGCGCATGGGCTATACGCCTCAGGAAATGTGTATTCATGGTTTCCGTGCCACCGCCAGAACCCTTTTGGAGGAAGTGTTGCACGAACGGTATGACCTGATTGAACACCAGCTTGCCCATACAGTCCGCGACCCCAATGGCCGAGCCTACAACCGCACCCAACACCTTGAAGAACGCCGCCGCATGATGAACAGGTGGGCGGACTATCTGGACAGCCTACGGGAAAAGGCTCGTCATTCGGCAAGCGCAATTTCTGAAACCACATAACCCAAAGGTACAAGCCATGACAGAAGAAAAAACGAACTGCGTCTTTTTACGTCTTCCCCAAGTGTTGGAAATCTTCCCCATCAGCAAAAGCGCATGGTGGCAGGGCTGCAAGGAAGGCCGTTTTCCCAAACCGATAAAGCTGGGGCCGCGCACTTCGGTATGGCGATCTTCCGACATCACCGCCCTCATCAAACAGCTTTCTCTGCAATCTGTTCAGGAGGAAAACACCGGGGCGCGGAAATAAAATGAATACACCATCCGACCCATTCCCAAAAGGCGGCGCGACCAAGGCATGAACCTTGACCGCGCCGCTTCTTTTTGTATCATCCCCCGCCTGCGCTTCCCCATTCCCCATTGCTGTTGCCTTCATGTGACGGGGGTGTGTCTTCTTCGGCTCCATCCCGTTCTCTTACCGGCTCCAAGCCGGAAGCCTTGTCAAACAGAGCCTTCAACTTCGTGAGCGGAACAGATACCCCGGTATCCGCGAGCAAATCCCGTATGTCCCGCAGCGTGTAGCCCTGCCGCATGGCCTTTCTGATGTCGTTGACCAGAAATTCCGCGATTTCCCCGCGTGTCTTCCCTGCCTCTTTCACCGGGAGACTTCGGAGTTTTTTCCGGACGGCCTCTATCTGTTCGAGCGTGTAGCGTCGAGCCGTTGCCATAAGCATCACCTTCCTTGTCGTATTCCTTTCCGCTTACCACATTGAGGACGTTATTTACAACTAAAGCTCATGGACGGTAATGCACTGTAGAGTATTTTTGTAATACACAGAAAACAAATATGGACAAATAATTTTTCTTGTCTCTGCATTCATAGTTTGATTTTATTTTTGAACTCAGCGTTCAAAGAAAAACAATACAGTCTTTTTGCTTTTTTCTCTGGCCTTCAAGGTAATTCTTTATCTATGCTTGCGCCAAAATCAGAAGCACAGCGCGGGCAATGCTTCCCCCGAAGCAATGAACGGCCGTTCCCAAAACCGCCGGGAGTTCTTCCTTACAGGATGGTAGCTGTCTGACGCCAGCCAGCATCCTGCCAAAGGCTCCGCCTCTGGACTCCAAAAGAGCGTTCGGCGCTGCGCTTCTCACGCTCTCAAAAAGGCAGGAGAGACAGATGGAAAAACGGAAGGCGACAAACAGATTTCAAAGGCGGCGGACGCTCAGGCTTACCGCCGAGGAAGACGAAAGAATAACCCGACAGGCCGAGACAGCCGGAATCTCCGTTTTCGAGTACATGCGGCGGCTGTTCTTCGGCGGCAGGCCCATCATCGCCAGAACGGACGGCCAGACCATCCGGGAACTGCGGCGGCTTGGGGGCCTGCTCAAGCATCATTTCGAGGCGGTAAAGCGGACAGGAACTCCCGCTACCCTTTCGGAACTGGACGCCGCATTGCGGGAAATCCGGCGCGCCATCGAAGTCCTGAGCGAAAGACGATGATTGTCAAAAAGCTCAAACGTACCAGCTTCAAAAAGTCCAAGTCCGTCATGATCGGCGGTCTGGTGGACTACATCCTTGCCGAACACGACGACAGGGGCAAGGACAAGCTCGCCTACGCCGGAAGCAGAAACTTTCTGACAACGACCGTCACCGCACAGAAAAGGGAAATGATTTCTCTTGCCGAAGAATCCATTCAGAGCAGGATGCCGGTCACGCACTGGATTCTGTCATGGCAGGAAAACGAACAGCCGACCAGTGAACAGGTGGACGAGGCGGTCAGTCTCTTTCTCCGGGGAATGGGCCTTGCCGAACACCAGACAGTTTACGCCCTGCACAAGAACACGGGCAATTATCACCTCCATATCGCCGTGAATCGGACGCATCCCTACACGCAGAAAGTCATCCAGCCGCACCGGGGATTCGACATCAACGAGGCGCATAAAATAATTGCGGAAATCGAACACCGGCAGGGATGGGCATCACAGATGAACGCCCGCTATCGCGTCAATGAACAGGGCCATGTGGTCAAGAATCTCCAACGGCGGGAGCAGATGAAGCCCAAGCCCAAAGCGGAAGACTTTGAAAACGCCACCGGCGAAAAATCGGCGCAGCGTATCGCGCAGGAGCGCGGCCATG
Source organism: Pseudomonadota bacterium (assembly GCA_023450535.1). Taxonomy (GTDB): domain Bacteria; phylum Desulfobacterota; class Desulfovibrionia; order Desulfovibrionales; family Desulfovibrionaceae; genus Mailhella. The sequence goes on from JAEXGX010000353.1 coordinate 7,247, forward strand.
CCGTCATCCAGAACGCCTCATGCTGGGAAGAGCTTCACGCCGGGCTGGATATGGTGGGGCTGCGTTTCGTGCGCAAAGGTTCCGGCGCGGTGATTTTTGTGGGCGATACGGCGGTCAAGGCATCCAGCGTGGACAGAAATTTTTCCCTGTCCAGGCTGTCCAAACGGCTTGGAGAGTTCAAGCCCGGCTACTATTCCGAACGGACATTCAGCAAGTCCGCTCCGGAGCCGGTCAGTCACGTTTGCCGGGAGGAATGGCTGGAGTACCAGCAGGAGAGGCAGAGAGTGGCGGAAGAAAAACGCCGCGCCAGAAAGAAGCGGAAGGAAGAACAGGAAGAGCTGGAACGACGGCAGCAAGAACGCCGAGAGACGGCTACAGCATATCTTGTCCGGCACGGGTTATCGGTGGTGAATATCGCCCGGCATTTTTTGAAGGAGCAAGAGAGGGAGGAAAAAACGGTGTTGTGGGACAAGCAGGTTCAGCCAGAACAGAAGCAACGACTCCCGCGCTTCAAGCATTGGCTGGGAAAGCGTGATGCCTATCGCGCCAATCTCTGGCGCTTCCACAAGCGGATAGCCCCTGGCGTGGAGGTCAGAAAGCGTAAATTTCCCAGGGTCGGCACTCTGTCTTCGCCCTATGCCGCCTATCGGGAAATGGTCAAAAAGCGTTTTCCTGAAAAAATGGACGAATCACGGCTGGATGCGGCCATTGCTCTGTACATGCGCTGTGCCGGCTACACAGTGCAGGAGGTTGCCAACGAATTATTCAGACACACCCCCCGCCGCCCCCACGGACAGAGCCACGATGAAAGGACAGAGTACGGGCGCAGAGTGGTCGGGTACGCCTTTGGAACGGCGGGAGATATTGATATTGCAAACATTCAACTTATACCGGATCAGGTGCAGAAGTTTACTGCCGAGGTAGAACAGATAGAACGGAAGCAACTGGAACGACCACTCCCCACGTTCAGGCTGCGTTGAGTTTTACAGAACAAGTCATTATAAGAATACGTAATAATAAGGTATCTCTGGAAAAATCCATGATACGGCGGCCAGATTGAAAAGTCCGGTCTTGTGATTGATGATGCTTTGGTTAAAACTTTCCATAGGGAACTCCTTGGGCATAGTGCCCGATTGATGGGGAAGTTGCACTTCCATCAAAACGGAGTTCCCTTTTCTTTTCAAGGGCTGATTGTCAAATCACGTCGAAACTAGTTCATATCTAAAATTTTGGACTTTTTCCTGCCCCTTAGCCGGGCAGCAATGATTTGACGTAAGGCCGTGGCACAAACTCGCCATATGTCACTTGTTTTCCGCCTTTATTTTCGGCAAATCCAAAGTTCCTGCCAATTTTCCTTGGCCGCCCTGGATGCTGACGCTTTGCATAATCCCGCTATGGTTTCCAGAAGTTTTGGCCTTTCCCATATTTCTGCCGGGTATTGGATCAAGTCCTTCACTAAGGGCCAGCGCCATAAAAACATTTGCGCCATATTGGCCACTCTCATCGCTTGAGACAATAAACATGGTCTTGTCATGTGGTTTGATAGCCAGACTTGTTGATTGCAGATTTTTGCCTTTGGCGCTGTCAGGCAAAAGAATCTGGCTGGAGGGAATTCCATTTTTATCAAATACCAACACACGCCCTTGGCCATACATGGCGACATAGACATTCCCCTCCTTGTCGACCCGCATGGAATCCGGAGCGGCTCCTGTGAAATAATATGGAATTGACGAGCCTATGGGAGAAATGACCACAGCTGTATCAAGCTGGGCGCGATGCAAACGGTTCTTTGCAAATTCGGTCGCCCAAAGGGTTTTCCCGTCAGGGCTTAAAGCCACGCCGTTGGCCTGCCCAAGCCCCTTGATTACAGGCGTGACTGTCTTGAAATCTAAACTGACGTAATAAATGCCGCCAATGGCATTTGTGGCATTGCCCCTGAAATCGGAAAAATAGAAGCCGCCGGAGCCGTCAAAGACAAGATCATTGGGCCAATAGCCCGCATCTGCTGGAATAATGGTTTCCAGTTTGTTTGTATTTGGCGTCCAGGCGACAACCTCGCCCTTGCCCTGATCCAAGTCTAAAGTGGCCATGAAAATGCGGCCATCTTTGTGCAATGCCAAACCACCGGCACCATAGCGCGGCAATTTGACCAATGTGTCAAGTTGCCTGTCTGGAGTCATGCGCATAACCGATTTTCCGCTCACATCGCAGAAAAGCAGATTGCCCGATGAATCAAAAATCGTTCCCTCAAGCACAATGTTATCCGGCGATACCTGTTTCCATACCTGTGCTTGAGCGGTTTGTATATTCCTTTCAGTCGGATGCACAGCTATTTCTTTCGAAGCGGTATCCGCGAACGCTTTCTGAAACATACCTCCGACAAATATTAAGGCGATAACAAGCGGTATAAATTTTTTCATAACAGTTCCATTGATGGAATTTTATTGAATGGCGCCGAATCGCCAAGATACCAAATGCATCCAGGGCGATCCGGCTTTTGAACGGCTGTAGAAAATCGTTGTTTTTTTGCCGCCTGTCAGACGCTACCAGCCGCTTTTGATATTCTGAAAACGTCTTGCCACTTTCCTTAACTGGGTTGGAATGTCTATGCCCTGTGGGCATTGCCATGAGCAAAGGCCGCAGCCGTTACAGCGGGCCGCTTCTTGGGGAGTTCCTTTTAAAACGAGTCCGTAATTATGTTCGCTTATTGTGTTTATATCGAACTCGCAAGCCGAATTGTACATGGAGAAGCAGGAAGAGATAAAGACGCCGTGTGGACAGGAGCAATAGTTGCACTCCGTGCAGGTTATTTCATCCTTGCTTTTTATGAGGGCGCGAACCCTGTCTATAGCCCGAAGCTCCTCCCCCGAAAGCGGAGTATTGGCTTCCTCCGCCAGACGGACATTCTCCTCCACCTGTTCCATCGTGCTCATGCCGCTCAAGAGCAGGCTGGTTTCCGGCTGGTCCCAAGCCCAACGCAAGGCCCAGGCGGCTGGAGTTCTTTTTACGCCGGTGGCTTCAAGGATTTTTAATCCCTCAGGCGGAACCTGATCCGCGAGCAGTCCACCCATCACAGGCTCCATCCCGACAACTCCCATTCCTTGGGAATGGGCACGGCGGGCGGCGGGAATACCAGCCTGAAAGTTCATATCCATGTAGTTGATTATCAGCTGACAGAATTCAAAATCATAATACCCCATGACCTCCTCAAAGAGCTGCGGGGTGTCATGAAAGGAAAAGCCTATGTGGCGGACTTTGCCGCTTTTTTTGGCCTTGTCCAGAAAATCGGCCAGATCGAGCCTCACCATATTGTACCATGTGTATTTCATGATATTGTGGACCAGATAGAAATCGACATGATCCGTTTGCAGACTTTTAAGCTGGCTGTCCAGAAATTTGTCCATGTCATCCCGGGTCGTTACGGCCCAGATGGGGAGCTTTGTGGCGATAAAAACTTTGTCGCGCCCAATCTCTTTCACGGCCTTCCCCACAAAGGGTTCACTTGTGCCCTCCCTGAACTGGTCAAGGCTATGATAGGGCCAGCTTGTATCGAGATAATTCACGCCATGATCCACAGCGTAACGAACAAGCTTTATCGCCTCAGCATCATCTACCTTGCCATAGTCGTTGCCAATAGTGGGCAGACGCATTGTTCCATAGCCAAGAACGGAAACTTTTTCGCCAGTTTTCCCAAAAGTTCTGTATAGCATGTTTTCCTCGTATTTCCTGGTTACTGAATCGTGTAGCCACCATCTATGGCGATACCTTGCCCTGTAACAAAACCGGCACCCTGACTGCACAGCCACAAAACGCACGATGCCACTTCGTCAGGCGTTCCGACACGACCGACAGGTTCTATTACATCGGTAATGGCTCCGGTTTGCATCATTTTTTCCACCATAGGAGTCATGATGGTCGCCGGACAGACCGCGTTGATGCGAATCCCGCGTTTGGCATACTCCAGTGCCGAGCATTTGGTCATACCGAGCACGGCATGCTTGGATGCATGGTAGGCGACGCGACCCGGCATGCCTATCAACCCGCCGATCGACGAACAGTTCACGATGGAATAACCTTCCCCGCCCTGTTTCAGCATTTGCCGCAACTCATATTTCATGCACAAAAACATGCTGCGCAGATTTACATTGATTACTCTGTCAAATTCTTCCGAACTGACATCAGCCGTTTCAACATCATCACTCATAATGCCTGCATTATTGTAGGCATAATCCAATCTGCCGAATGACTTTTCCGTAAAGGCAATCATGTTTTTAACCTGCGCCTCATCCGTCACGTCGCAGGCGATATAGGCGACATTACAGCCTTCGGAACGAAGCCTGTCCGTAATTGAACACAACAGGTCTTCACGCCTTCCAGTGAGTACTACCGAGGCCCCTTTTCTGGCGAACATGGCCGCAGTCGCTTCCCCAATGCCACTTGTAGCGCCTGCCACAAGCACTACTTTGCCTTGAAATTCCATAACGGTTACCTCCCTATTGTTTGTACTGTTATTTTGATATATAACTATTGAATAACTTCCATTCTTGCGGCAAAAGACCCTTCCTTCCGGGAAAGAGTTTCTTTTCCTTTTTCTATCCGTCCCAAGACATAGAGGCTTGTTCCATAGCCCATCCCCTTATAGAAAACAGCAATATTTCCCCACGGGGCATAATAACAAAAGTCCCCTTCCCTCTCTTCAGCATTCTCGCCGCCCTTGATATTCAGCTTTTTGGAAAGATAACAAATTTTTTCCGAGTGAGAGAAATCATCCAACGTGACAGAGAGAGGCAACATGGCCAGAAATTCTCTGGCCTGGGGGTTATCAAACATGGATACGACAGTCTCGCCGCCCTCAAAAACAATACGAATCCGCGTTGTCGGAGATGACATAACAACCTCCTTTTGTGCTTGTGCGGTAACTGCCATGCCGAGCAGTATCAACGCTATGAGTGTGATTCCATAAACTTTTTTCATAGAGCCTCCTGTGCCCCGCTACCATGCGTAGGCTTCCGGCGCTTCTCCGCCGGGGCCGGGCCAAATGGCATCCAGTTTCCCAAGCATGTCTTCGGATAAGGAAATTTCAAGCGCCTTCAGCGACTGAGGCAACTGTTCCGCCGTTCGGGGGCCGATGATGGGAGCTGTGACCACAGGATTATGCAGCAGCCAGGCCAGAGCCACAGCCGCAGCCTCCCATCCCAGCTCACGGCAAAACAGCTCGTAGGCTTCAAGCCGGGAACGATGTTTCGCTATCATCTGCCGCATTGCCGGTGCCGTTCGGCGGCCTTCGGCTTCCTTCCGCAAGACGCCTCCAAGCAATCCGCCGCCCAAAGGACTCCAGGGAATCAGTCCAAGGCCGTGATGACGGCAGGCGGGAATCACTTCCAGTTCCACAGTCCGGGAGGACAGATTGTACAGGCTCTGTTCGGCGACCAGCCCCAGGAAGTGTCGGGCCTGGGCTGCCCCCTGCGCCGTAGCTATCTGCCAGCCTGCAAAATTGCTGCTGCCCACATAGAGCACCTTGCCCTGCCGCACCAGAATTTCCATAGCCTGCCAAATCTCTTCCCACGGCGTGCTGCGGTCAATATGGTGCATGAAATAGATGTCGATGTGATCCGTCTGCAAGCGCCTCAGACTGTCTTCACAGGCTTTTCGGATGTGGAGCGCGGATAAGTGGCGGTCGTTGGGGCCTGTTCCCATAGGCTGATATACCTTGGTGGCAAGCACCACCTGATCCCGCGCGCCGCTTTTCCTGAACCAGCGACCGATAATTTCCTCGGAGATGCCAAACCCTTTTTCCATATCCGGCGATTGCGGCCCACCGTACACATCGGCGGTATCGAAAAGATTGATGCCGGAGGCGAAGGCTTTGTCCATGATTCTGAAAGATTCCGCTTCATCAGTAACCATGCCGAAATTCATGGTTCCCAAACACAGGCGGCCCACCCTGAGGCCGGAACGTCCAAGGTACGTGTACTGCATGGCGACTCCTGAAAAGTTGTTGTACATTACGAGCATTGTTCCGAACTGACCTTAGCTATAGGCAATCCGGCAAACTATGTACAATACTTATATTTTATGCCATACTATACAAAAAATGCATGAATTGGGATTTATTATGGAACTAAAAACATTACGCTCTTTTCTGGCCATAGCCAGAGAAGGCAATGTCACGGCAGCGGCGGAATCCCTGCATGTCACGCAGCCGACGCTGTCA
>JAEXGX010000367.1 GCA_023450535.1 Pseudomonadota bacterium
GATGGAGGTCTGGTCAACCCCGTACCTGTTTCCGCCTGCCGTGCACTGGGCGCGGACAAGGTCAATGCCGTCAACCTCAACGGCGACATCGTGGGCAGACACGTCAGTAACGACCAGAATGACCCGGAACAGGGACAGAGCGTCATCGGCCGCGTTGCCGCCGCAGTGAAGCGCTATTCCAGAGGCGGGCAGGAAGAGGACGAAGACCGGGCGCCCGAACGTCCTGGCACATTGGACACGGTATTCGGAGCAGTGGACATCATGCAGGAGAGAATCACCCGTAGCCGCATGGCCGGAGATCCACCGGATGTGCAGCTCGTGCCCCGCGTGGGCAACCTCACGCTGATGGAATTCTACAAGGCGGAAGAGGCCATTCGTATCGGTGCGCGTTGCGTAGAAACCATGCACCCGGTCATTGAAGAAGCTTTGAGCTTCTGACACAGCGAATCAAAAGGTTTTCCTTTCGTATAACAGGAGCATGGAGCCATGTTCGCAACGCTCTGCGTACTCGTCTTCGGCGGTGCACTGGTAGGCTTCTTATCCGGCCTGCTGGGCGTGGGTGGAGCCATGATCATCGTCCCCCTGCTCAACCTTCTGTTTTCCGGCATGGAGCTGCCCCAGAGCCTTGTACAGCATCTGGCTGTGGGCACAGCCCCTTCGACTATTCTGTTCACGTCGCTTGTCACCTTTATCGCTCACGCGCGCATGGGAGCCATGCGCTGGGACGTCTGGCCCAAAACAACGCCCGGCATCATACTCGGCGCGGCCGGCGGCGCCATATTGGCCCACCACATTGACGGGCGCTCGCTGGAAATACTTTTCGCGGCGATCATCATCGTCATGTCCGGTCAGATGATCATGGGTTTTAAACCACGCCCGCGTACAGGGCTCCAGGCTTTCTTTTTTCCCGTCGGAGTGCTGGTCGGCGGTTTGGCCAGCCTGAGCGGAGTGGCGGGTACACTCCAGCTTGTCGTTTTCCTCGCCTGGGCCGGGTTCGTCTGGTGTGACTGCGTGGGCACCGCCGCCGCTCTGAGTCTGCCCATCGCCCTTGCCTCCACCCTCAGTTACATGGCCGTGGGCTGGAACGTGCCCGGGCTGCCGCACTTTTCCCTCGGCTATGTCTACCTTCCGGGCACCTTCGGCCTGATGATTCCGAGCATGCTCATGGCCGTGGCCGGAGCCAAACTGGCCCATTGGCCCCGCCTGCCCGTGACCACTTTGAAGCGCGGATTCGGCGGATTCGGCATTTTTATAGGTCTCTCTATCCTCTTCAAAGCATTGGCGGCCTGACCTCGACATCTTTTCCTTTTATGATAGCTAAAAATGTCCTGGTACTGACCATATCCGGACATTTTTTTCTGCAATAAACAATCTAGAAAAATTCAAGCATTTTTCAAGAATCTGTTTTTTTAAATAGACCCGCATTCTTGCCTTTTCATAAAACTATCTCGATATAGTCTAGAAAAAAAAAGAATTCTACTTGCCCGTTTTTCATAGTTTGATATGAATTAAGAAACGTGGATTTTTTGTATCTTGTATACAGAAGTTTATCCGGGCTAAAAAACACAATGAATATTCTTCACACTTCTTGTGACAGAACCCGGAAAAATATCCCCGAGAGTTCTCTTCAACGGGAGTCTTTCATGAAAAAAATTCTGCTATCCTTCGTGTTGCTCATTCTGGCGTGCTCCGTATGCGTCCCCGCACCTGTCGTTTCGGCCCTCGCCGCAGGCGAACCCGCAGGGTACGAACAGGCCAAAGTTGACCTCGACCGGCTGAGGGAAGATCCCAAACGCGCCAAATACCGTCACTCCTGGCTCAAGCTGGCGGATGACTTTCAGGAAATATACGAAGGCGCCCCTTCGTGGAACAACCGCCCTGCCGCCCTGTTCCGCTCCGCCGAAGCACTGGAGGAAATGGCCCGGCGCTCCTTCACCCGCAAGGACGCGCAGGACGCCGCATCCCGCTTTGAATTTCTGGCAAAGAAACACCCTTCCAGTGTTCTTGCCGACGATGCACTGTACCGGGCCGCTGTCATCCGCAACGAACTCATGCGCGACCCCGGCGAGGCCCGTACCCTGCTTACCACCCTGCGCAAAAAATACGCCAAGAGCGATCACGCCGAACCTGCCGCAAGCTACCTTGCCAAAATAGACAGTAAACCGGACGCATCCGCCGTTGCCTCGCTCGCGCCGGTCACAGCTTCTGCCCCCGCCAAGGCCGCCAACCGCAAAGCCTCGCGTAACAGCGATAATGCAGACGAATTGCTCTCCACCCTGAGCAGAAACTACGCAAAAAAAGACAGTCTCCCCAAAGGGGTCGCGGTTGCCTCCCTTGCGCCTGTCACCATCCCCGCCAGCGTTGCACAGCCGGATCCGCTCGCATCTGTCTCCCGCGTCAGCCCGCAAAAGCGCGGCGACGTCATTCGCATCACCATTTCCCTGGACCAGCCCAGCAGTTGGAAAATACAGCACGAAACCGGCAGTAAGGGCAAGGCTCCGCGCCTGACCCTTGATCTTGAGGGCACAGCCCCCGCCAAGGCCGTCAAATCCGGCGCACGCTACAAGGAAATGGGCATATTCAGCCGCTATTCCGTGGACTACAACGCCACAGACAAGCGTACCCGCATGGAATTCGATTTCTCTTCCCTGCGGCGCTATACGGTGAAAACAGAAAAATCCCCCTTCCGCATCATCGTGGAAGCCACGGCATCTTCAAAAGCCCTGGCGGACGGCATCTCCATTGCTGAGCCTTCTCCGGCCACAAGCAAAACCACATCATCCACAGCAGCCTATGCCCCCAAGGTGAAGGCTCCGCGAGATGTGGCGGAACAGCTCGGGCTCAGCGTCAAAACCATTGTCATTGACCCTGGCCACGGCGGCAAGGACCCCGGCACCTCACATAACAACATCATGGAGCGGGAATTAACGCTGGACGTCTCCAGGCGCCTGGGATCCGTATTGCGCGCAACGGGCTACAATGTCGTCTTCACGCGCGACCGCGACACCTGGGTATCCCTTTCTGAGCGTTCAAGCATCGCGGTAAAGAAAAAAGGGGATCTGTTCATTTCCATCCATGTCAATGCCAGCACGAAGTCCAACGTTTCGGGTTTTGAAACCTATTATCTCGATCTCGCAGGCACCAAGGAAACCGTGCGCCTCGCCGCAATGGAAAACTCCGGCATGAATCACCGCCTGGGGGAAATGGAAGCCATTCTGACCGACCTGCTGCTCAGCGCGCGGATTCAGGAATCCCGGAAACTGGCAACGGAAATACAAAAAAATGCCGTCTCTCAGATTAAAAAGCGCGGCCATCAGGTCAACAACAACGGCACCAAGGGTGCGCCTTTCCATGTGCTTATCGGCTCGTCCATGCCTGGTGTACTGGTGGAAATAGGCTACTGCACCAACAGCGCGGAGGCCAAGCGCCTGAAGCAATCTAAATACCGGGATGCTCTGGCTGAAGGTATCGCCAACGGCATACACCATTACGCCCGCCAGCTCGAACTGGCGGGGAATTAGAGCATTTTAATCTTGAAATGCTCTGCGGAGTCGAACGGAGCGGGACTCCGCCGCGTTGCCCCCTCTCCGGTGTCGCCGCAATTCACTTGCGGCGCACAGCTCCGGCGGAGGCGTGAAACCTGCGGGCCAGAACATCGTGTCCCGGCCATATATGATTTCAATGTTAAACTGCTCTAGACAAAAATCAGGCTTTCACTGTAAACTGGCGGGTAAGCAGTTGCTGC
>JAEXGX010000385.1 GCA_023450535.1 Pseudomonadota bacterium
ATAAAATACCGGTAAAGGTGCCCACCAGTGCGGCCCCGATATGATGCCCCAGAATTTCAGGCGGCTCATTGATCATGGACATGGTGAGCACCACCCCCATGACTGCGGCCACAATCCCCATGCCGGGCAATGATTCCGCCATGTGCGTGATGCCGTGCGCCGGTGTAAGATCCTCTTCTAGAGAAACCCGCATATCCAGCTTCATCAGGCTTTCAATTTCGCCCTGGTCACCGGTGGTAACGTAAACTCGCAGCGTATCCGCAATAAAATTCACCACCTTGGGCTTTGCGACGATGGAAGGGTACTTGCCGAATACCGGACTGTTTTCAGGCTTTTCAATGTCCTGTTCCAGACTGAGAGGGCCGTCTCGGTTCATCTTATTGAAAATGAAAAAAAGCAGCGCCAACATTTCCAGGTACTGCTCCTTGTTCATACCGGGATCCTTAAACAAACGCTTCAGGCTTTGCACCAATAAACGCGCGGAGTATTTGGTCTGTGCCCCGAGAAAAGCCCCAAAACCTGCACCGACGATGATCACCATCTCGGCAGGTTGCCAAAGCATGAGAGGATTGCCGTTCTCCATCATAAATCCACCGAGAACGGAACCTACGACAATGACATAGCCTATGATCAAAAACATACTATGACCCGCTTTAAAAAATTAATGCCATGTCGACCTAAGACAAGAGAGTTCTTTCTTTACGCGAATAGCTTTATTTCGTCAAAAAATTATTATAACCATTTTACTAGTTCCCCAAAGCCGGGAAGCCGCATGACTTGAGTTTTTTTAGGGGCTGAGGCAAAAAGATTGCACACACAATCAACACCTCAGTCATTCGGTGGTCGACATGACAAAAAAAGAAGCACTACTCAAGGCGGCAAAGGAATTATTCGGTGAATATGGATTCGCCGAAACAACATTCAAAAAAATTTCCGAGCGGGCAGGCGTCGCTCTTGGTCTGCTTACCCACCACTACGGAAACAAGGAAAAGCTTTTTCTGGCGGCGGGCATGGACGTGCTCGAAAATTTTCTGCGCGTGCTGACCAGAGCAACGGCACGATGTACAACCGGTCGCGAGGGCGTTCTCGCTTTTTGTCGCGCTTACCTGGACTTCTCGTTAGAACCTTCCTCGTATTGGCTTGTCCTTGTGCGCTGTTCACCCTACAGTGACATGAAGGTTAGTGAAGATTGTGACATTATGTTCCGCAAATTTGCAGAAGTTCATCTTCTGCTTGAAGATCAGATCCGCCGGGGCATGGAAGACGGTACCCTGCCCACGTTACCCGCCGCCGCTACAGCTCAGGTTATCGTTGCGCTCATGGTAGGTGCAAACCGGACCAGAGTTCTTACGCCCTATTCCTATACAGTCCCCCACCTCTATGATGAAACACTGCACTTTGTGGAACGCGCCATTAGCCTGCCAAATCCTCCTGATGTAACATCTCCCGCGAGTGAACGCTGATGGAAGCACTATCAACCGCTGCTTTGCTTGGTTTGGTGGAAGGCCTGACCGAATTTTTGCCCGTTTCTTCCACAGGACATCTCATTCTGGCAGGAGAAATGCTTGGCTTTACCGGCCCTAAAGCTGCCACTTTTGAAATCGCCATACAGTTCGGTGCAATCCTGGCAGTACTGCTTTTATACCGCCAGCGTTTTTTCGGCCTGCTCAGGTTCCCTTCGCATGACAGCAAACGCAGCTTTGCCGGCCTGTACGGTATCATGCTCCTCGTGCTGACAACACTGCCCGGTGCGACTACGGGATTACTGGCTGGCGCTTATATTAAAGAGCATTTATTTACTCCAGTTTCTGTTGCCACTGCCCTTCTTACCGGGGCATTGCTTATGCTGCTGGTCGAATGGTGGACGGCCCGTCATCCCCGGGCAATCCGCTGTGGCTCGCTTAATGAACTGACTCCGGCTCTGGCTCTCGGTATCGGATGTTGCCAATGTATGGCCTTATGGCCAGGGTTCTCCCGGTCCGCATCCACTATTATGGGGGGAATGCTCCTGGGCATGCGCCGGGAAACGGCAGCCGAATACTCCTTCCTCGCCGCCGTCCCCATCATCACCGGTGCGACCGGTTATGACCTGCTGAAATCCTTGCACCTGTTCAACGCGTCCGATCTGCCTTTTTTTGCCGTGGGTTCGCTCTTTGCCTTTCTTTCCGCTCTGCTTGCCATAAAAACCTTCATTGCTCTTCTAGGCAAGATCACCCTCCGCCCCTTTGCCTTTTACCGCCTTTTTCTTGTTATTCCAGTCTACTGGTTTATGATTCATTAAACCTCTAAAAAAATGCTTGCCATAAAGATCGCTTTTAGCTATAAGTCCTTCTCGCGGCAAGTCACCACATTCGTGGCAAGGTAGCTCAGTTGGTTAGAGCATACGGTTCATACCCGTAGTGTCGAGAGTTCAAATCTCCCCCTTGCTACCAAAACAACGTTGAAGACCCCCGAGGATGTCCAGAAATCCTTGGGGGTCTTGCTTTTGCGGGGATCATGGTTGTCGATAATGTCGATAGTGACGTTGACATAAAATTAAAATTGGGGGCATCGTAGGGGGCATCGAACCAATATAGCCAAGTGAGTGCCCCCATGTTGACCGCGACAGCCATCAAAGCATTGAATCCCAAAGAAAAAAGCTACAAAGTCTCTGACGCCGAAGGACTCTACATAGAAGTCCTTCCTTCCGGAGCAAAATCCTGGCGCTTCAAATATAGATTCAAGGGTAAAGAAAAAAGGCTCGTCTTCGGCCTCTTTCCCGCTATCGGCTTGAGTGATGCGCGCAAAATGCTCCGAGATACAAAAGAACTCCTCGCTCATGGAGAAGACCCGGCACAAAAAAAGCAGCTTGAGGAAACACCAAAACGAACCTTTGAACTTGTAGCGCGAGAATGGGCGGAAAAGCAGCGTCCCGCATGGTCGGACGTGCATCACGGTACGGTACTTTACCGTTTGGAACGGTTCGCATTCGGCGTGGTGGGCGACAAGGAAATCGACAAACTCTCCCCGCCTGAAATATTAACTATTCTACGTCGTATTGAGGAACAAGGAAAACACGATACCGCATACCGAGTACAGGGAATAATATCCCAAGTGATGCGGTATGCAGTGGCATGCGGGTACTGCTCTTCCGATCCTTCACGAGATTTACGAGGGGCACTGACGGCTCATGTGGAAACGCCGCGTGCAGCTTTAACGGAACCGGCTGACGTTGCCAACCTCATGGCCAGTATACATAACTATCAGGGCAGCATCATCATGCGCTATGCAATGCTCTGGTCTGCGTATACCTTCTGTCGCCCTGGTGAAATACGCAAAGCAGAGTGGCAGGAAATCAATGTTGACCGTGAAGTGTGGATCATTCCTCCTGAAAAAATGAAAATGAGAAGGGAACATCGTGTCCCTCTGTCACGCCAATGCCTAAAAATTTTGAAAGAGCTTCAGGAGTTCAAATTCTCTGAGCGCTGGCTTTTCCCCTCCCCTCTTAAGCATAAAGAACTTTCTGAAGCGGGAGTTCTCACTGCACTGCGGCGGATGGGGTATGAAAAAAATGAGATGTCCGCCCACGGATTCCGGGCGATGGCCTCCACACGGCTGAACGAACTGGGTTGGAACTCCGACGTGATCGAAATACAGCTCGCTCATGTGGACAAGAATACTGTCCGGGCTGCTTATAATCGTGCTCAGTATTGGCTGGAGCGCAAAAAAATGATGCAGGAGTGGGCGGACTATCTCGACACTCTCACTCCAGGAGGGAATCCTCGTGAAATGAGGAAGGTGAAGGCTGGAGCGCGCGGATAATTTTTACGGGCCAGACCGTCACACGCGTTCCCATTTTTAAAGGGGCGGGCAATCTGCCGTCTCTCACCATATCGTACACAGTGGTTCTGCTCACCCCAAGGTAGAATGCCACTTGCGCGGGGCGCGCGAACCCTTCCTTGGGCAGTTCGAGAGGCATAGTGGATGATTTTTTTACCTTCAGCATATCAAGTCTTCTCCCTTAGAAGAAGCCCCGCTTCTGCGGGGCTTGTTACCTAAATCCTGTGCCACATAATCATAATCGGGCCAATACATATGCCGCCCGACTGAAGATGGCAGTACATCCGAATACTACCATCGCCTTGTTGCATGCCCCAAGGCCGGGAAAAACAAAAAACTACAGCAATTACCCTTGATCCTAATCTGAACATCTGCGGATTCATAACACGCCCGGGCAAATCGCTGGTCAGAGTTATACGCTCGTTTTGAAGTACGGTGAAACGGACTTGTAC
>JAEXGX010000431.1 GCA_023450535.1 Pseudomonadota bacterium
GTATTGAAGTCTCGCGGGGAGAGCTTCTTCTGCTTGGAGTCAATACTCCGGACGGATCAAAATTTCCTCTTCTGCCTTTGGATAATCCGGCCTTGATGGATGAACTTTTGCCAGGGGATATTCTGGTTCTGGCGGATGGCGGTTTGAGATTCACCGTGCGGGAACGTGTGGCGAACGATCTGGTTTTGCTGGAATCACTGGGGGCAGGGATTGTCACATCGCGCAAGGGCATCGCCTTGCCGGGGAAGACACTGTCTCTGCCTGCGCTGACCGCCAAAGATTGCCGGGATCTTCTGCTCGGGCTGGAACTTGGAGTGGATGCCGTGGCCGTATCTTTTGTCCAGAGCGCGGCTGACATCCGGCAGGTTCGGGCGCTGCTGCGCGAAGAAAAGAGTTCTATCCCCGTGGTGGCGAAGCTGGAGCGGCGCAATGCTGTGAACGACTTGGACGCGATATTGGAAGCCAGCGACATGATCATGGTGGCGCGCGGCGATCTGGGCGTCGAGTGTCCTCTGCCGGAACTGCCCGCCTTGCAGAAGCGTATTATTCGGGCCTGCAATCAGGTGTCCAAACCCGTGATTGTTGCGACGCAGATGCTGCTGTCCATGGTGAGCAGTCCCTCCCCTACCAGGGCGGAGACCACGGACGTAGCCAATGCCGTGTTGGATGGAGCAGACTGCGTGATGCTTTCGGAAGAAACGGCCATGGGCGCTTATCCCGCAGAAACCGTGGAATACATGAACAAAATAGCGTCCGAGGCGGAAGCCTATCTGGTGGAAACCCGCCGGCTCACGTCGCCGGATCAGGCCAGCGGCGCTTCGGAATTTCTGGCGTACTCGGCCTGTCTGCTGGCGGATAAAACCAATGCCGTAGCCATTGCCGCCCATTCCCTGTCCGGCAGATCGGCCCGTCTGCTCTCCGCTTGCCGCCCCAGGCAGCCTATCCACTCATTGACCGTGGACGCCGGAGTGCTGCATACTCTGAACTTCTCGTGGGGAATATACCCGCATCTGGTTGACGAAGATCATGAACAGGGGCACCTTGCGCGCGTGCAGCGCTTTATCGCCATGACTGCGGACTTTCCGGTGGGGAGAGACGTGGTCATCACGGCGGGCGAGCCAACTGTCGGCCAGCCCGGCAGAGGAACCAATCTTGTTAAAATCTACAGGAAATGATATATATGGCAATAAAGAAGAAAACTTCGGTTCCAGAAAAAATTTCGGAAGAATATTACCAGATCAGTGAGGAAATTCTTTCCAGCTTTTCCAAATATCGCCCGCCTGTGGATCTGTTCCGCTTCCGTGAGGATATTGCCCAGCTTTATCCCTTGTGCCGCAAGGGGCAGCGTTTGAGCAACGAACAGGTGGAAGAGGTTTCAAATCTGTGCCGGGAGGGCGCGCTTTTCGTTTCTCGTAGCGATCATCCCATTTATGTGGAGCATATCGCCAAACAGGCCGATCTTGTTCTGGTGGATGATAATCTGAAGGAAAGTGAGTCTGCCGATATCCTGTTGCGCGCCTTATCCATGCGTCTGGCGGCCTTTTATGAGCAGCCCGTGACTGCCGTGTTCGAGCCGCTGTACAAGGATGTCATGGTTTTTACCGAGTACCTGTGGCAGGATCTGTTCCGCAGCCGTCTGTTCATGCGCCGTCTGCATACAGGGGATGCGGATCATGTGCGCCATGCCCTGAACACCATGTGCATAGGAGTGTGGATACAGGTGCAAATCACCTCACCCGAAGGGTTGAAGCGCCGCCAGTTCGATCGTACCGCGCTCGGGCTCTTGCTGCACGATGCAGGCATGACCAAAATACCGAGTTATGTGTTGCAGAAAAATACCCCTCTCAAGCAGGAAGATTTGGAAAAAATTGTGGCGCATCCCTTGGCGGGCATACGCATGATGCAAAAACTGAATCTGTCCTTTGACGAACTCAACCAGGCTGTCATTCAACATCATGAGCGGCTTGACGGCAGTGGGTACCCCCAAAAACTCAAGGCGGGAGCTATATCTTCTGTGGGCAGACTTTGCGCGGTGGCTGACTCTTTCAGTGCTATGATCGTCAAACGTCCCTATGCCGAGGCCAAAGCGCCTCTGACTGCGGCCCAGGAGCTGGCGGACGCGCAGAATAAGTACGATTCCGCATATACGGGACAACTGTTGCTCGCCTATCAAACCAACGCGTTCGCAATACCCCCCGCCGCTCCCACGCAACCGGAGCAGTAACATGAGCGGATTTTTTTCTTTTGGTTCCCGGCATCCTTCGGAAGACGGGCCCGACCCGGAAAATCCCCGCCAAACGGCGGAAGACAGGGACGAAGATAAGCTTCCCGAAATCATGCCTCATCGGGAAGCCGATACGGATGAGTCGGAAGAGGACGAGGTTTCTGGGCTTGTTTCGCCTGCCTCACCCACTGCGCGCGCCATGACTCCGGAGCTTCCCGGTGTGGATGCGGAAGTCATGCCGGAACAGGGTGCTTCTTTCGACGATCGCGTTCTTTTGCTCCTTGCTGCTGTAGCTCAAAGTGAAGGCATGCTGACGTATCCCGAATATGAGGCCACGGCAAGGCTGGTGCGCTCCATTTTTGGAGAAAAAGCCTTGGGCGCGTCTTTTCAGGCGCGCTTTCACTATGCGTTGCTGCACTCCGTCGATAACCCCGAAGCTCTCGCCGCATCGCTTGCCCGCGAGGCCGTGGACGAAAAGGTTTCCGGCGAGCAGATTTCCGCCCTGTTGCGCGGCCTGGAAGGCCTGCAGGCACATCGCGAACATTCTGTAGCCGTATGGGATGTGCCCCGCCGTCTGCGCGAATCCATCAGCATCGCCTTTGAAGAGGAGCGCCTTGCCGCGCGCCGCCGCCAGCTCGAAGAAGAGGGCGGCGTTGCCCACAGCCTTGAACAGGGGGCGCGGCTGGGAGTGCAGGCGGGGAAATTCGCGGTGGACGGTACGGTCCAGCT
>JAEXGX010000437.1 GCA_023450535.1 Pseudomonadota bacterium
ACTGAAGGCTGGGTAACGCATCCGCCAGCGCAGGCAGAAAATCTTCCCCTCCCGGCATCCACTCCGGCAATGCCCGCCACAGATCAATCATCTCTTCACCCGGTTTCGCCCGGAACAGCTTGCCCCGGCCGGGGATATGTCCGGTCTTGTAATCCACTATAACAAATGAATCCCCCCGGCGGTCCACCCGGTCAAGCCGCCCTTCCAGCATACGCTCCACGAGAGAACCAGACGCGCCAACCGCCCGCACCGGGGCTTGCAGCTTGTGCTCCAGCCAGCGCGGCGTCAGCTCCTCCGGCTGTCCGGCCAGATAATCCGCAAAACGTTTGGGCACGGCGGCCTTGAGCATGAATAGACTCTCCGCCGGAAGCCGGTCCGGAAGCTCGTCTCCCTCCAGTTCCTCATGAAAAAGAGCCTGCAATGTCTCTACGGAAATATCGCCCGCTTTGAGCCTTTTGTTCAGCCACGGTTCATAGGCCCGGTACAGCGTCTTGTGGATCAAATCACCCGCACCCGCGTTATCATCACCCTCCGGCACTTCTTCCTTTTCCCACAAGCCGAACAGATACTGGCGGCAGAAACGGGCAGGGCAACGCATATAGGCATCCAGCAAGGTCGGCGCGAGGGGGCGGGAAAGCAGGCGCTCCATGCGCGCGTCGATCGCTTCCGTACGCGGCAGAGGCGCGCCGTCCCGCACGGGCGGAGCCACGGCGGGAAAAACAGCCGCACCAAACCCTTCGTCACCCGGCCCGATCAGATGACCGGCCTTTTTTTCTTTGCGCCACAGGCATTCCTCCACAAAACGCGAACGCTGCTTCTGCGTGTCCAACAGGTCCGATCCGCTCAGGCCTTCCTGCCAGAACAGCACAACCTCTTCCGCTCCGGCCAGCAGGCGGTGGAAGGTATGCGCCTCCAACGCGGCGCGGCGGAATTTGTCCGGCAAGCCGAGCAGACCGCGCAGGTTGTCCGGCAGCAGAGGGTCCCGCCCCGGCGTACCGGGAATACGATCCTCCGTCATATCCAGCACATAGACTTTATCAAAACGGAGCAGGCGGGTTTCCAGCGTGCCGAGCACCTGGAGCGCGGTAAGCGGGTCGGCCTCAAAGGGCACGCGCTCCACGGCGAGATACTGACGTACCATAGCAAACAGACTTTCCGGCGGTAGTTCCTCCCCGGACATGGCATTGTCCGCCAGAGCAGGAATGACGTCCTTCATCAGCCGGAACAGACACTCTGCGTCCAGGGGAAATTTCGGCCAGACCTGCTCCCCGTGGCGGAGCAACAATTCACAGATTCCCCCCAGGCGGCGGGCTGTATCGCGCAGGGTGGAGACATCGCGCCACGCACTGACAAACTGATCCACGCAACGCTCCCATAACGGCCAAAGGGGGCGTAACTCGGGCTTTGCTTCAACGCGACCGCGCATCCGGCTCATAAACGAGGAAAGGCGCACCAATTGCCCGCCCCTCCGCAACTCTCGCTCCGCTTCAAGCAGCAAAGGACGCAGAGCCGGACCGCCGCCCGGCAGGGAAAGCATGCGCAGGCAGGGATGGGTCACCAGTTCAAGCAAGAGGCGCCAGGGCCAACGCGGATCGCGCGCAGTTCCGCCGTTTTGAGAGGCAGGGGAAGAAGAACGCATGTTTTCGCGCAGGCGCAGGGCCAGATCGGCAAGCCGGGCCAGTTGTGAGCGATCCAGCGGATAACCGAGGGAAATGTTCAGTTCGCGCTCGGGCAGATGCTGCAACACCGGCATGAGCAGGGAAGGATGGGGCAGCACCACGGCCCTCCCTCCGCTTGAAATATCCCGTCCGGCCTGACTTTCTGCGCTTTTGCCGGAATCGTCTTCCAGCAGCCGGGCCAGTTCCGCCAGTTGCGAATGGAGATCGTAGCCTGCGAAAAAGCGGATATCCGGCATGTTCCCGCTGGACGGACATGTCTGTTCCGCCTGGGCACCCCAGGCGCGTATCCAGTCCCGATGATCGGCGCAGGACCAATGTCCCCCCCCCCGAACCACGCCGGGGTCGCTGTGCAGGCAGACATGCGCGCCATGCTCCCACAGATAACGGAACAGTATGTCTTCCGATGCGGTCAGTCGCACAAAACCCGCCAGAAACACGGCCCGGCCCTCCAGCGCAGGAGGAAGCGGAGGTTCTTCCCGCGCGGCCTGCGCCGTCTGCCCGGCTTCCAGCCCGCGCGTGGAAAGCCCGGCCTCCGCCATAGATTTCAGCCATGCGTCATTGATTTCACGCAAATCCGCCAGCAGAGCCGAAGCAAAGGGAAGCACACCGTCCACCGCATCCAGAGGCCGGATTTCAACCATTTGGTTTGCGCACTCTTCAAGCAGGGCTGCGAGACGCATCCCCCAGGGCAGAAAACGGGCCATGCCGCCCGGCTTGTCAAGATCGCGCAGAGGGCTGTCCGCAGGCCGGGAATGCGCCACACGTGCCACGCAACGGCGCAGCAACGCCACCAGATCCGGCATTTCGGCCCGCCGCAAAGGCGGCGTGCGCAGCCAGGCGGCTCGGCACAAATCCCGTAGTTCGTCCACGGTAATCATGCGCGGCAGGCGCATGGGCCGCCCTTCCTGCCGGTACAGTTCCTCCATATAGCGCCGAGGACGACTGTTAGGAAAAACAATAACGGCCCGGCCCGGTTTGCCGTCTGTAGCGCGGTCCGCCATGTCCTTCAAGGGCGCGAGAAAATCCGTGTCCCACGGAACAACGGAAAAAGGAAGGCGTGATCCACTCTGCGTCATGCCTGTCTCGGGTAGTGTTTTATGATTGAGATGACTCATGATTCATGGAGAACATCCGCTTGCGGTCCAGGTAGACCAAGGCCCCGCGCACGGGCTTGTCAGCATCGGCGGCAAGCGCTTGCATATAGTTTCTCAACTGACGCTCATGAGCGGGCACGGGCAAGGCGCAGTCCCCGCCGCTCTTGTACTCCACAGCGATGACCTCATCTGTATTTTCCACCAGCAAATCCACGCGACGCAGCCGCCCGTCGCCATCCAGCAAAGACTGCTCAGGCACACCCAGGCGCAGCCACTCCCCACTCTCGGGTAAAGCGGCATACCAAATCAGCATGTCTTCCAGTTCCGCTTCCAGTTTCCGACGCTCGCGCAGGGGCAGAGGAAAGCGCAGCAAGGCCCGTCGGACCGCGTGGCTGGCCGCACGCTGAATGGCGGAGCTGTCCGCTTCGGGCCACCCGCCTTCCGCCTGCATGAGTTCCAGACAAAGATGCGCCAACACGCCCCTCTGGCGGGGGGAAAGCGCAAACCCACCCCCGGCCGCCGCGTCATGCGATATTTCGCCAGAATCCTCAGCAGACCCTCCGCCTGCCCCCTTGAGAGCAATACCAGCAGAAGCAGAGGATTCTTCAGGGGCACGCCACCCGGCCCACTCCTCCAACGGACTGCGGAAGATGCGCAGACGGGGCAACCAGGCCATGGGCAACCAGGCTTCGCCCTCATCGTATTCTTTTTTACAACATTCTTTTTCACAGGGGTGTTTTTCGCTCGGGCTCTCTCCAGTTTCAGGCCGGACTTCAGCCTTCTCTGCGGAAAAATCCGACGTGCACGGACATTCGCCCCGTGTCCATTCTCCCTGTTCATTCCTTTCCATGCCATTGAGCAACGGCCCAATCAGCCGCTCCAGCACCGCATTCATGCCTTTGGGCGTCTCCTCTTCGGGCGGTAGAAAACAGTGCAGTTCGATCACGGCTCTGGTACAGGCCACATAAAAAAGGTGCATGGCCTCGCGCGCATCGTCCATCACGGCTTCCAGCCAGGGGCGGCCCAGAGCGCGAACCCTGCGGCCCAATACGGTCAGCCCTCCCGCCTCGCATACCATGGGCGGAGGCTGTGCTCCTGGAGGGAGCTTACCCACGGAAAAAGAAAGCCAAGGCAGGATCACCGCGTCAAAGGCGAGCCCTTTGGCCCGATGTATGCTCATGACTCGCACGGCATCCATATTCTTCGGCAGAGGAGCCTTTTCTTCCCGCCCCTTCTCGTTCCACCACTGCAGAAAAGTCCCCGCGTCGGCTTGCCCCCGCTGCTCCGCCGCGTACAGAATTTCCAGAAAGCGGCGGATGAAACCTTCTGCCCGGGGGTTGCGTTCGCGCACCTTCCAGCGGCGGTACAGGCCGCAAATCGTATCGTAGGGAGTGTACAGGCCCGCGCTTTCCGTCAGCGGGGCGAACCAGAAACGCCACAAACCGGGAAAATCAATGGAAAAACGCTGAGCCAGCGGGATCTTGCGGACCCCATCGGCCCGATCCTGATCAAGCCCGGCTGCCCAGTTGCGCAATACCTCCCGGCAGGAAGCCGGAGTGCGGCCTTCTTCCCAGCAGGACGCCGGGGCGGGCGGCAGGAGTTCATCGCCTTCCAGTACGCTCCAGAAGGCAATATCGTCATCCTGAGCGGCAAGAAAGGCCATCAG
>JAEXGX010000081.1 GCA_023450535.1 Pseudomonadota bacterium
CGGCGCGTCAGATGACGGAACGGCCTTGTCATATTCCACGAATACGATGCCTTTATGGAAGCCAGCGAAGATTCGGCTTCCCGCAAACGCCCTTTGCTCTCCCCAAGCATCCGCTCCGTTTCTTCGAGTTTTTTTTCCGTTTCCCCGTAGAGCTCCTCAAGTTCCGCATGCCGTCTTCCGAGGTCTTCAAGGCGTGACCGCTCTCCGGCGAGGAGGGCGCTCAGTTCCCGCGCCATGTCGCTTTCCTCAATTGGAGCCTTGAGGACGCCGCAGGGGAGAGGAGGAACGGGCACATCCCCTGCAATGGCAATGAAATACCAGGGATTGGACAAGCCCGCAGTTCGGGAATCCGGGTCATTTTTACGCCATGACAGAAAACTGCTCTGGTCTTCCCCCCCCATGACGGACCCGAACACGACCCGCTGCGACAGGATCCGGCAATGGATAAAATGCGCGCGGAGCAGTTCTTCAAAACCGTCGCGATACAGCTCCCTGACGTGGTATTCATTGCGAAAGCCGTGGACATCCGTATATTCATACTTGTCCGGGGAGGACATGATCAAGAAACCGCCAGGGCGCAGTACCCGCCGTATTTCCTCCAGCATGGCATCGTGTTCGGCAAGGTGCTCGATAGTCTCAAAACTGACGACCAGATCGACGGACCCGTCCTCCAGGGGAATGGCAACGGCGCTTCCCTTCCTGAACTCAAGGTTGTCCCGCCGGTATTTATGTTGCGCCCAACCCACGGCATCTTCGGCCACATCCACGCCGATCACGCTCCGGGCCATCTTCGCCAGCATGAAAGAGCCGTAGCCTTCGCCGCTGGCGATATCGAGCACATCCTTTCCAGAGACAAACTCGCGGGCCACAAGATACCTGTGGACGTGCTCAAGCGTCCAATCGGCGTCATATTCCGGCAAATAGCGTTCCCCTGTTTTTTCCATGCCTTTCTCCCTGACGGCAGTTTACTGCCTCCTCGCTTTTCCGTTTGCCGCCGTATCCCGGAATGCTGAACCAAGCTCCGGCCCGGCGGATACCGATACCCTGCATGACCGGTCAGGCAGATTTCCGGGTTACACTCCTGACCATATAGCCGTTGCGCGAGGCAACTACTGCGGGCAGGCGTTCCATGGCATGCGCCAGAGTTCCCCCTTCCCCGATGGGCTCCTGCGGAAATTCCTCAAGACTCAGTTCAACGCTGAACAACTGACACAGTGCCTGCGGCCGGTACCACATCATGGTTCCGCCGGAAAAGAAAATTTCCGATCGGCAGAGTTCTCCGTTCATCCCCATTCTGCGCAGCATGTCGCAGATAAGGCCGTATTCGTGTTCCGAACCGTACAGGGGAACGCTCAATCCGATGAATGTCTGGCGCAGTTTGGAAAACATGGCCGGAAACACGCAACCCATCCGGGGGTAGTCGTCGAACACATTGAGTATATCCGCCACTGCATCGGCCCCGATGACATTGTCGAACAGGTATTTTCTCCATTCATCCCCGTAGATGCTGTATATCGAAGCCTTGCTGTGGATGTGGCAAAACAAGTCATAAGGTTCCTGATACTGCCGCATACTCAGTATCCACGGCGCGATATCCCGCCCCCGGTTCGGTACGTGCAGCACGTGCAGCGCTTCCCTGTCAGGGATGAATGCCCGGCTGAACAGGTTGCGTACCGTGTGCTCGTACGCCGGCTCCGTAAGGGTGATATACAAATCAAAAGGAACGGGAAAATCCTGCAGATAACGCACGATTTCATGCGACTGATACACATTGTGCAAATGCAGGTGCATGCCAATTCTGTATCTGCCGCGCGGGCGGAAAGGGGCTGTAAAGGCATTTTCGGGATTTTCAAACCCTGTTCCGGCCAATGTCGTGCGGGTAAGCAGGAGTTCTTCCATCTTTTTTTCCAAAGACAAGGTCCGGCTCCTGTGAACCGGATCAGGAAAGGCGATATTCCGGAACAGACGCAGATTACAGAAAGGAAGCTCCTGAAACAGAATCCGGCAAGGTTCCAGCCCCGCGCCGGGCACTTTCAGTACGACATGCCGGGCATACTCGCCCAGCAGCGTGCAGAAATCTCCTGCGTATTCAAGGCAGGATTCGTGTACGGCCGCGAGATCGTCTCTGTGGGCTGCACTGACGGAAAAATTTTCAATGACGGGCCGCCCGCTGTCGTCAAAGTCAATCACTCCTCCCTCGCAGGGCGAACAAAGTTCTTCAAGCATCAGATTAAGCGAAACATGAGAGTCCGACTTCAGAAATACTCTGGTCGACGTGCCGATCAGCCTGTCAATTTCCTTGTTTTTATCGGTTTCCCAAAAATAGAGCTTGTCTGTCGGCCTGTCCGTTATCGCGGTAAGCGCTTTGCCGATGCTGCCGGAGTAGCCCAGGTCAAAGACCAGGTGGCGCGTTTCCGAAGCATCGAACACATTTTCATAATACGTTCTGATCCGTTCCCGCTTCCGGCGCATGCAATCCCCGATTTCCCGGTCAAAACAGCGCAGGATATCCAGGCAGCGGGCCTTGTCGGAAAAAAAGAGCAGTTCTTTCTCTTCAGCGCTCAGCTTTTCTTCCAGAAGCGATAACAGAGGCGTGTCCGAAAAATATGTCTTCAGCAAATCGTGCAGCGTATAGGCGTCCGGGTCTCCCGCTTTGGGCAGAGCTTCCAGATATGCAAAAAAGCTGTCGTGCAGAAAGGGATAATAGGCGCGCCGCCCTGCGGCAAAATAGACGCCGGGAAGCCCCCCCAGCCTTTCCCGGATGCGTTCATAGACCCTGTGGGGCAACCAGCCGTCGCGGGAGGCGAAATAGATGTTCCGGTAAGAAGCGCCAATCTCCCGATCCGTGGCGAGAAAAAGCCCGAGCGCCGTGAGCAGGGGAGCCAGGGCGAGTTCCGAAAACTGGCGCAGGTTCTCCGGAGCCGCAATATTCTCCGGTCGGAGATCCCATGTGCCATAGAGCCTGTTCAGGCTGAACCCCAGAAAAATGCTCCAGAGAGGATCCTGACGTACAACTCCGCCGAACAGAAACTCGCGTGCCTGCTCACTGCCAAAGCAGACATCAATAATGGAAGGAAGCCACACCGCCGTGAGCTTTTTCCCGATTGCCTGCGTATAATCAGATTGCCAATTGTCGCCCACATGCAGGACTTCCGAGGGAAGTACGCCTTCTCCGGCCAGCATGACATCGTACAGAGCGCCGTCGCTCTTACGCGCGCCGTGATCACAGGAGACGTAGACGGCCCCCATGAGAAAGCCCTTCCGGCGCAGAATATCCGCGATCACCTCTCCCGGCAGGTACATGTCGGACAGAGCAATAACCCGCTTGCCCAGCCTTACGGCCTCTTCATAAAGCTCTTTCACATCAGGGCGGGGGGCAAGCAAGGCCGACTCGCAACGGATTTCCTCCTCCATGAGGGAATCCGCCGTGCGGGCGTCCAGGTGTACTCCCGGGCTATGAATTCATAAATCTCGCGGATACCGGCATTGGTCTTGCCGAGCTCGGCTTCAGCGTTCCAGCGCAGACGAATGAAATCCACACCATAGGTCGCATTGACCTTTCCTGCCAGCACATGAAAAATATCGCGAGGCTGAAGCGCGGGGCGAACAAGAAGGGTGTCAAACAC
>JAEXGX010000180.1 GCA_023450535.1 Pseudomonadota bacterium
CTGCAATGGATACTGCCCCATTTTTCTTCACACACGGAGCGAAACCATTCCACAAATTCTTCCTGCACTATTTTCGCTTCGGGCATGGCCACACCGTCCTCGGCGTCCGGTCCCACCAGATAGGAAAGCACACAGCAACCTCCCGTAAGGATGCCGCAGGCGTCACCGCTCTGACCTATGCCATGGCACAACCCGGCAAGAGAGCGGACAAGATCTGGGTTTTCCTTGCCCTGAGCTCCGAGAATGAGCAGCGCCAAAATTTGGCTACAGCAAAATCCCTTTTGCGAAAGAGTCTGAATAGCATTTTCCAACGGTTCCAATGCGTCCATAGAAAACCAGCCTTCCGTCGCTTGATGCGGCGATTCCAGAGAGCATTTCAACATTGAAATGTTCTAAAATGCTTTCTACTGCGTTCGTTATAAACCACACTCCAGCATCCTCTTTGAACGGGGTCTTCCGGTCAAGAGCGTGCGTCAATCTTCCGTCAAAAATACCGACCCACGACTGACCGTTTACCGGAATACAATGGGATCCGCGCTCTGGCATGTTTTATGCTTTAAAGGCGGCATCGCCATTTCCACAACAAGGAAACGCCATGCCCATTGAAAAATATCTGAAAGCTTTTCGCCCGATGGCGCGAGGAGCTTCTGCATCCACTTCCGCATCTTCCCGAACTCTGGCCGCACTGGATCGTGTTTGCACGGTCCCGGCTTCCGAACAGCGCGCAGAGCTGGAAGAAACACAGGAACGGCTTGTCCGCTTGTGCGGTTATGCGGACTGCCGGCCCCACGAATGGGAACGGCAAGATGTGCCCGCAGCCGCATCCCTTGCCGCCATGCCGGAATTGCTGCTGGCTGTTCTGCCTGCGGCCACACCGCTGCTTCAGTAAGCAGGCCGCGGGAGTGCCGGAGGAGCACATGCCGCCGTATTGCAGAGCCACAGCACCGGAAAAAGAGTAAAGCACTTCAAAGTGGAAATGCTCTGACGTTAAATACTTCATAGTTTAAGGACTGTTTCAGCAGCCGTCATCACGCGCCCGGTGCGGCATTTCCTGACCCCGTTCCCGGCCGTTGCGGCATCTTGCCCTGCATCTTCCAGATTTGGGCGAGCACTGCGGCTACGGCCTTGTACAGATCTTCGGGAATGGGTTGTCCTACCTCTACAAGTTTATACAGGCTCTGGGCCAACGGGCGGTTTTCGCGGATGGGTACATGGTGTTCGCGCGCGATAAGCTTGATTCGTTCCGCCACCTTGTTCATGCCCTTGGCCACAACGAGCGGCGCAGGGCATATGGTGGGATCATAACGCAGGGCCACTGCGTAATGGGTGGGGTTAGTGATGACCACATCGGCCCGGGGAACTTCCTTCATCATGCGCTTGGCGATAAACGCCATCATTTTCTGGCGCTGCTGCTGCTTGATTTTCGGGTCGCCTTCCGCCTGCTTGCGTTCGTCCTTGACCTCATCTTTGGTCATCTTGAGGTTGTCCTCATACTGGTGACGCGTCCAGACAAGGTCCACCACAGCGATGACGAGCATGGGGGCCAGGGTGTACAGGGTCATCTTGAACCCCATGCGTAGCATATATTCCCCAAGCCCTCTGGCGTCCTCATAGTAGAGCGGCAGAAAGTGCTCCATCTCGCTCCGGATGAAGGCGTACGGCACAAAACCAATCACGGCGGCAAGAAGCGCGCTTTTTCCCAGCCGAACGAAGGTCTGCGGCGAGAAGAAAACACGCTTCAGGCCGCTGATGATTTTCAGAAACTTGAATTTCGGCTTGAGAACTTTTGTCGTCCACAGCTTGCCCACCTGGAGGCGCAGGCACACGTAAGCCCCCAGGGCCAGAGCCAGCATAATCGGCAGAACCATGATCGCCGTTTCCCGCACTGCCAGGGTGAACATGGCGTAGGCTGTTTCCTGTGTGACCGGCGTGGTGGCTGCGTTGGCGAAGAAATAGCTGAAAACCCGGGAAACGTGCTCAATGATGACCGGAACATACAGATACATGCCAAGCAGCCCCACCACGATAGTGACGGCCTTGGTCATTTCCTGCGACTTTGGGACGTTGCCTTCTTTTCTGGCTTTATTGCGCCTTTTGGGCGTCGCCCGTTCTGTTTTGCTGGGATCCTTCACAGGCAGCCCCGTCAGCGCCCGGGCGGGGCCAGTGCGCGCAAAAGGTTGAGGAAGAGATCGTCAAGACCAAGCACATACTGGCGTACGTCTTCCGCGAGCATGGAAAAAATCAGAGACACAAAAATAAAGCCTACCGCGATTTTAACCGGAAAGCCGACTTCCATGATGTGCATCTGGGGCGCAGCCCTGGTCATGAGTGCGAGTCCCAGCTCGACAAGAAACAATGAAGCCATGACTGGTCCGATAATCTTCAAAGCCAGAGAAAAGAGCATAGCGCTCAGAGACATGATCTGGCGGAAAATGCCGTCTCCAAGAAACAGTCCTCCCGCAGGAATGTAGCGGAAGGTCTGGATAAAGGCGCTGAACAGGTAAAGATGTCCGTCGAAACACAGAAAGACGAGCAGCGTTACAGTATACAGAAGATGCGCGATGACCCCGGTCTGGTTGCCGCTGGCCGGGTCGGCAAAGGTGATCATGCTGAACCCCACCTGCATGGCAATCAGCTCGCCCCCGGCCTGCACCCCCATGAAAAAAAACTTGACGGCCAGCCCCAGAATAAGCCCCAATACGATTTCACCGAGCAGAATAAGCGCAATGTCAAAGGGGTGAGCTGGCATCTGGGTGCCCGGCAGGCTTATTGTGGGCCAGATGGCCATGGTCAGCACCAGACAGAGCGCCGCCTTCCACTGGGCAGGCATGCCGTCCGCCTCGAATACAGGGAGCACGAAAAGCACCGCGCTCACCCGCATGAAGGTGAGGAGGAAGCTCAACATGGCGTTGGGATCGAAATTGAAAAGATCCATCACAGCATCCCTGACCGCATTCTGTTATGAGAGCATTTTAACTTTGAAATGCTCTGAGGCTGCTGAAAAGTCCCTGGGGGAGCCTCTCGCCCTCGCAAACTCTCCCTGGCGCCTGCCCGAAGGATGACGGGCAGAGCGGGGCATAGTGCCTCTGTAGCCCCAATTATGACACTAGGTTACACTTATGGGGCCGGGGCGGAGCCCCGATTGATAGATGTTACCCCAGGCGCAGGGTAATGTTGAAATACCCTATTGCTGCCCGTTGCGGAAGGTGAACTGGTGCGGATCGATGCCGTATTTCTTCACCTTGTAATTGACGATACGGTAACTGGTCTTCAAATCCCGCGCTGCCTTGAGCATGTTACCGCTGGCCTTGATCAGGGCATCCACCAGAAGTTCCTTTTCAAAGCGGGTTACGGCATCGCCCAGAGAAAGTCCGGCCTCAGTGGCGGAACTTTCGGCCGTCTGAAGCGAAGGAGGCAGATCTCCCGCCCGGATCACCTGATCTGTGGAATACTGCGCGGCGCGCACTAAACAGCTTTTAAGTTCCGACACATTGCCCGGCCAGTAGTAGCGGCTCAAAAGCTCAAGCGCGGGGTAGGAAATACGTTTGATGCCTTCTCCCGGTTGTTCGGCTGCATAGAGGCGCAACATGTGTTCGGCCAGGGGAATAATGTCTTCTCTCCGTTCTCGTAGCGGGGGAATATGCAGGGAAGAAATTTCCAGACGGACCAGCAGTTCGGGGAGAAATGCCCCTCGTTCGGCCAGCTCCTCCAGGTTGGCTCCGGATGCGGCGATAATCCGGACATCGGCTTTGACCGGATCGCGTGCGCCCATGCGCGTGACTTCATGCTCCTGCAACAGGTGCAACAAGGCTCGTTGTGCGGGCAGAGTCAGGGATTCCACTGCATCCAGAAACAG
>JAEXGX010000199.1 GCA_023450535.1 Pseudomonadota bacterium
CGTGGTCACCAGATCGAGATTCTTCTTCTGGTCATACCTGCCTTCGCTGATCTGCATGCGGGAAGTGGTGAGCTCACCGGTCTTGGGGTCCTTGAGCAGCACGGTCACGCCGATGACCTTTTCGGGATCGATATTGTAGCCGTACTTCGGATCGCTGGCCACCATGCGGATGATTTCCTCATGGGCGGCGGTCATGATATACACGTCGATACCATTCTCGCGCAGTTTGGCGTAAAGCTCCTGCATGCCCCGGAACATCTTGGGAATGGGCAGTTCAACGGTGGTCACCTTGTCGCCGTCCCACACCTGGCGTTCGATGGGCTTCTTGAGAGCCAGCATTTCGTCGAGATTCTGCTTCAGCTCACGCAGGGTAAAGCCGGAGAAAATCTGAGACGCCCAAGGATAGCTGATCAAGTCGTGCATCGCGCAGAGACGCCAGTAATAGCTGGTCATGTTCTCCTTGCCGCCCTTGAAGTCGGGGCTATCCTTGAAAGGAATGATCTTCATGGCCGGGTCCATGGTCTCGCGGGTCAGCAGTCCTTTCTGATCCATATACGCCAGCAGCGGGTCAAGGAGGTCATAGCGGTAGGTCGTCTGGTCCATATCAAAGGTGGCATACTGCCCCTGATTGGCATTGGCCTGGATCATGGCCTCAATCTTCGCGCGGGCCTCTTTGGGCCAATGCTTCAATTCTGTGGCGGAAGCTCCGCTCACCAGAAAAGCGCAACACAAGGCAGAAAAAAGCAGGGTCTGGGCGAATTTTCGGAATGTCATGTGGTACTCCCAAAGGCTAAAATGAGTATTCGAGGCCGTTACCGGATATAGCTGTTAATAGTGGCGATGCTCTCCGCATTGGCACGGAAGAACATGCGCACTTCGCCCTGTTCATCCAGTTCAAAGCGGGATTCCTCCAACAGTCCGTTGGATTCGGCGGTCATCAGCGAAGTGAGAACGTCCGGCTTATTGAGCGCCTTGAAATGACCGTATTCGGGCTTAAGGGCTTCAATAATCTGCTCCGGGCTGGCCTCCCGTCCGTCGGTGAACAGTTTGAGAATAGCGAAGTTCAACGGCTTCATACGCTTAGCCCTCCTTCTTCTTCATAAAGATTGCCAACGGGTTGGTGGCGATGGTGAAGATACCGACGACCATCAGGATTGCGGCGAACCAGGCGACCGGAGGCATATTCCAGCCCTCGATGCCGAAGACCAGACCAATCCACACCCAGCAGAAGAAGGGGCCCCAGAAGGAGAACATGCCGTTGCAGGCCATGCCCAGAGCCGCGCCGCACATGGCGTTGCCCTTGTACCACAACATGAAGCCCCAGTAACAGGCAAAGCCGCCCACGATGAAGAACTTCATGGAATCCCAGTCCGAAAGGGCCGAAGAGATGACGTTAAAAGTGTCGGCGCCGCCGATAATAGCAAGGACGGGCACCATGATGAACAGGTTGGAAAGTCCGTTGGTCACTTCGCGGATGGCGATGCTCACTTCGGGGTCAATCATGGAAGAAGCATAGCCGCCCACGCAGCCTTCCAGGCCCCAGCCCAGAGCTGCGCCAAAGCCGAACAGCAGACCGAGCATCATGTTCGGGTGCGCTTCCGTGCCGCCCATGCTGGACATGCCGATGAGCGCGCTGGCGCCAAAACAGATCAGAATACCCAGCATCATGCGCGGAGTAAGCGGCTGCTTGAACAGAAAACGGGCAAGAATGGCGCCGATAGCCGGGCACAGGGCGCTGATCGGCACCACGATGGAACCGGCCTGCTGCAACCCGATCACATAGGCCGTGGAGGCGAAGGGGCCGCCGATCATGGCCGCAACCATCAGGATCATGCCGGGCTTGGTCTTGAAGCTACGGCCGAAGTCGCCCAGCTTTCCCTTGTAGGCGGCGATCAACAACGCCCACACGGCGCTGCAGGTATCGGTCAAAGCCGCGCCGAGCGCGCTCAGCATGAACGCCACGGCAAAAGGAGTAAATCCGGAATCCTCGCCGTAAAATTTGGTCCAGATCCCTACGGACATGGCCAAGGTCATGAAAGCAGTGTAGTTGCCGTAAGTAACCCCTGACATAATGGCAGTAATTATGCCTCTGCGCTTGAAGCTGGTGGTAAGCCTGCTTTTCGCCTCAATGGCGGCCTGGCTTGGCATGCCGGTTGTTTGCTCCATGAGACCCTCCGTAGCGTTGCGGTTTGGGAAATGCTTTCCGCAAAGGCCCGCTGCACAAGCTTCCCCCTTGGGGAAGGATGGCACGATTCTTCCAGAAAACATGCATTCGCCGCCCAAGTGGAACCTTCCTCCCGAGGAGAGCGACGCGCCGCCTCCACGGACCGTCCTTTCACGCGGCAGGAGCCGCACGCAGGGGACAGGCTTGGGTAAAAGATAATTGACAACATAACCTTTCCCGTAAGGGAAAGGTCAACCCTCTTTACTGAAAAAACACGGAGTCTTCCCTCCCCATTTCGTCCTCCTTTTTCACAAACCTGTTAGATTCTCAATCTTTTCTTCCTCTCAAAACAGCAAAATTCCCCCAAGGGGAAGCTTATTTTTCCTGTATAGCGCAGGTGAAATAATTTCCATCATATTTGAATGAATACACAATCAATGTTGATCAGGCATCACGCCAGACCCGCACGGCGCTTCGCTTTCTCCGCCTTTACGGTGTGAATTCATCTTTTTCCATTTTTTTTTAAAATATTCTTGACCTTCCCCTTTAGGGAAAGGCTAGTATGGACATACTATCCAAACCAGCTTTGGGCCTGTTGGTTTTCCGTTCTGCCGCCTGGATAAAGAGCGCAGTAGCCGGAAGGGACCCGACGGACTTCCCCGAACTTTTTCCGCACCGAGCATGGAGACAGTATGAGGTATTACGCTGACGAGGCCATGGGCCTCATTGAAACCCTAGGAATGGTTCCCGCGATCTACGGCGCGGACGCCATGCTGAAGGCCGCCGACGTCCAGCTCTTCTCCTATGAAAACGTCGGATCCACCCTGGTGACCATCATGGTCAAGGGGGATGTGGCCGCCGTGCGGGCCTCTGTGGACGCGGGCAAGGCCGCTGCGGCCAGCATCGGCAAACTGACAGCGCACAACGTCATGCCCCGCCCGGTGCGCGGCGTGGGCGACATCGCCCTGGTGCACGGCGTCATGAACGAACCGAACGAGCCTCCCCTCCGTTCCCTGGCCATGATCGAAACCTTTGGCATCGTGTACATGCTTGAGGCCGCCGACGCCATGATCAAGGCCGCCGATGTTGAACTCATCGGTTATGAAAACGTGGCTTCGGGTTATATTTCCGTGCTGACCCAGGGTGACGTGGCTGCGTGCCAGGCCGCCGTGGCCGCCGGCATCAAAGCCGTGGAAGCCATGAATGCCTCGGTGTACAGCTCTTGCGTCATTCCTACCCCGCACCGGGATCTGGTGAAGATGACGCGCCGTTACGCCATTGAAAACCTGCTTGCCTGATCCGGTGCCCGACGTTTCACGCGTCGCCCGCAGCCGAAAAACGGGGCGTGAATGATGATTGCCGACAAAGACCTGCTTTCCATGCAATACGCCAGAATCCTCGCGGAAAACGCGAGGGAGGCGCAGAAAAAACTGGCGACCTTTCCCCAGGAGAAGCTTGACGAGATCGTCGAGCATGTAGCCGGGGAAATGGAGAAACACGCCCAGGCCCTCGCGGTCATGTCTTTTGAAGAAACGGACTATGGCCGCTGGCAGGACAAGCTGATCAAAAACCGCTTTGTCTGCCGGGCCGTTCGCCATAGCCTGCGCGGCATGCACTGCGTGGGCACACTTCGGGAAGACGCGAAGGGCAACGTGCTTGAAGTGGGGGTTCCCCTCGGGGTCATTGTTGCCCTGTGCCCCTCCACCAGCCCTGTCTCCACCACCATCTACAAAGCGCTGCTGGCCATCAAGTCGGGCAACGCCATCATTTTCTCTCTCCATCCGCGCGCTGTGCGCTGCATGAGCAAAGCGCTGGATTTGATCATCGCCGCCGCTCAGGAGTGCGGCCTGCCCGAAGGCTGTATCTCTTATCTTGCTACCTCCACCAGAAGCGGCACCATTGAACTGATGCGGCACCCCGCGACGTCTCTGGTACTGCTCACGGGAGTGGTCGGCATGCTCGACGCCGCCCAGGCCTCGGGCAAGCCCCTGATTTGCGGCGGCACCGGCAACGGCCCGGCGTTTATTGAACGTAGCGCGGACGTCCGGCAGGCCGTGGAAGATATCCTCCTCAGCAAATCTTTTGACTGTGGTATTGCTCCCTCGGCGGAACAGTGCGTGGTGGTGGATTCACGCATCGCGGAAGAAACGCGCCGTGCCTTTCAGGAACAGGGCGCATACTTCATGCGTGAACAGGAAGTCCACGCCCTGGCCGGGCTGTTCTTCCACCATGACGGTCGCCGCCGCCGCGACATGATCGGCCTCGACGCCGCCACTCTGGCCCGTCGGGCAGGCTTTGAAGTCCCCGCCAGTACGCGGGTGCTCATCGCGGAGCGCAAATACGTTTCCGATACGGACGCCTATAACCGGGAACTGCTCGCCCCTGTATTGCCCTGGTATGTGGAAGACGACTGGATGCACGCCTGCGAAAAGTGCATTGAACTGCTCCTGTTCGATCGCGCCGGGCATACTCTGGTCATCCACTCCCGCGACGCGGAAGTCATACGCCAGTTCGCGTTGAAAAAGCCGGTGGCCAGACTCCTTGTGAACACCCCGGCCGCACTGGGCGGCATGGGCGCGACCACGGATCTCTTCCCGGCCATGACCCTCGGCAGCGGGCTGGCGGGGCAGGGCATCACGTCCGACAACGTTTCACCTATGAACCTCGTCTACATCCGCAGAGTCGGCTACGGCGTACGGAGCGCGGACGAACTGGTTCACATGCTTGACGATCACAGCCACGGGCCCGGATACGGGCCAGACGGCCACCCCCAAAACGGGCACGACATCAATCTTGATGCGTTGCGCCAGGTACTGCGGGAAACCCTCCGGGTTATTTCCGCCCCCGAGCGCAATTGACGACATTTTCACCAACGGAGGAAGCATAGTGGATCTTCACGACTTTTCCAGCAAAATTGCAGAGGCGACCAAGAACCTGTCTCCGGCGGAACGGGAATCCCTGCGGAAGATTTTTGAAGGGGTCTCTGCAGAGATCCTCCAGGAGTCCACGCATGCGATCCAGACTCCCGGCACTCATGCCTCCTGTGAGCATCACGGCACAGGCATTCCCGACGGCCCCACCGAGCGTCACCTGCGCCTGAAGGAAAACTTTCTGAAGCAGGTACCCAGTATTTCTATTTACCGCGCCCGCGTTATCACCCAGATCGACAAGGAAAATCCCGGTCTGCCCAAGATCGAATTGCGCGCCAAAGCCTTCCGCCGCTGCTGTGAAACTGCGCCCCTGGTCATTCAGGACAACGAACTGATCGTCGGTTGCCCCTGTGGCGGCCCCCGCGTCGGCGCCTTCTCTCCGGACATTTCCTGGCGCTGGCTGCGCGATGAACTGGATACCATCGCCCACCGTGCGCAGGATCCCTTCTACATTTCCGAAGAAGACAAAAAAATCCTGCGCGATGAAATCTTCCCCTACTGGGAAGGCAAATCCGTGGACGAATACTGCGAAGCCCAGTACCGCGAAGCCGGCGTATGGGAACTTTCCGGCGAGTCTTTCGTGTCCGACTGCTCCTACCACGCACTGAACGGCGGCGGAGACTCCAACCCCGGCTACGACGTCATCCTGATGAAAAAGGGCATGCTCGACATCCAGCGCGAGGCCCGCGAACATCTGGAACATCTGAAATATGAAAACCCCGATGACCTGGATAAAATCTATTTCTATAAATCCATCATCGACACCACCGAAGGCGTGATGACCTACGCCCGCCGCATGTCCGAATACGCGGCGGAACTGGCCGCCAAGGAAAGCGACCCCAAGCGCAAGGCCGAACTGCTGAAAATTTCCGAAGTCAACGCTCGCGTACCTGCCCATGCGCCCACCAGCTTCTGGGAAGCCATCCAGTCCGTATGGACCGTGGAATCCCTGCTGCCGGTCGAAGAAAACCAGACCGGCATGTCCATCGGCCGCGTGGACCAGTATATGTATCCCTTCTTTGAGGCCGACCTTAAAGCTGGCCGCATGACTGAATACGAAGCCTTCGACCTCGCGGGCTGCATGCTGATCAAGATGTCGGAAATGATGTGGCTCACCAGCGAAGGCGGCTCCAAGTTCTTCGCCGGTTACCAGCCCTTCGTGAACATGTGTGTGGGCGGCGT
This sequence comes from Pseudomonadota bacterium, assembly GCA_023450535.1. Classification (GTDB taxonomy): domain Bacteria; phylum Desulfobacterota; class Desulfovibrionia; order Desulfovibrionales; family Desulfovibrionaceae; genus Mailhella. Next base: position 6,277 of record JAEXGX010000199.1, read on the forward strand.
GACCCGCGAGGGCCGCGACGCAACCAACGACCTTACCTACCTGCTTATGGACGCCGTGCGCCATGTACGCATCTACCAGCCTTCGCTGGCTACCCGCGTGCATAACAAGTCGCCGGAAAAATACCTGCGCAAGATCGTGGACGTTATCCGTTCCGGCATGGGCTTCCCGGCCGTACACTTTGACGACACCCACATCAAGATGATGCTCGCCAAGGGCGTATCCATTGAAGACGCGCGCGACTACTGCCTGATGGGCTGTGTGGAGCCGCAGAAAGCGGGCCGTCTGTATCAGTGGACCTCCACCTCCTATACCCAGTGGCCCATCTGCATTGAACTGACCCTCAACCACGGCGTGCCGCTGTGGTATGGCAAGAAGGTCTGCCCGGATCTCGGAGATCTCAAATCCTTCGATACCTGGGAAAAATTCGACGCGGCGGTGAAGGAACAGATCAAATACATCACCAAGTGGACCAGCGTGGCCACGGTCATTTCCCAGCGCGTACACCGCGAGATCGCGCCGAAGCCCCTGATGTCCGTGATGTACGAAGGTTGCATGGAGCACGGAAAGGACGTTTCCGCCGGCGGCGCAATGTACAACTTCGGCCCCGGCGTGGTCTGGAGCGGTCTTGCTACCTATGCGGACTCCATGGCCGCGATCAAGAAGCTGGTGTACGACGACAAGAAGTATACCCTTGAGCAGTTCAACGAAGCCCTGAAGGCAGACTTCAAGGGCTACGATCAGCTCCGTGCCGACTGCCTGGCCGCGCCCAAGTTCGGCAACGACGACGACTACGCCGACCTCATCGCGGCGGATCTCATCGCCTTCACCGAGCGCGAGCACCGCAAGTACAAAACTCTGTATTCTGTGCTCAGCCACGGCACCCTGTCCATCTCCAACAACACGCCCTTCGGCCAGTTGACCGGCGCTTCCGCCAACGGCCGCCATGCGTGGCAGCCCCTGTCCGACGGCATCAGCCCCACTCAGGGCGCCGACTACAAGGGCCCCACGGCGATCATCAAGAGTGTGTCCAAAATGGCCAATGATAACATGAACATCGGTCTGGTGCACAACTTCAAGCTGATGAGCGGCCTGCTCGACACGCCCGAAGGCGAGAACGGCATTGTCACCCTGATCCGTACGGCGAGCATCCTCGGCAACGGTGAAATGCAGTTCAACTACCTCGACAACGACGTGCTGCTGAAAGCGCAGGATCATCCGGAAGACTACCGCGACCTGGTAGTCCGCGTGGCCGGCTACAGCGCCTTCTTCGTAGAGTTGTGCAAGGACGTGCAGGACGAAATCATCAGCAGAACAGTGCTGCATTCCATTTAGCATCTGACATCTGATCCGGAAGAAACAGGGCGGCGGGAGCCCCACAGGGAAAAAGCCCGCCGCCGAAACGACAAAGACATGTCGCGTGGAGCCAGTCTCGTGGTTGAAAGAAAAGCACTGATTTTCAACATACAGAAATACAATCTGTATGACGGACCGGGCATCAGAACGCTGGTCTTTTTCAAGGGCTGCCCCCTGCGCTGCCTCTGGTGCTCCAACCCGGAAGGCCAATTGCGCAGTTACCAGATCCTGTTCAAGAGAGACCGTTGCGTGGATTGCGGAGCGTGCGCCGCAGTGTGCCCCACGGGCGTACATGTCATGGACCCCGTTACAAAGCAGCATATTGTCCGGCGCGATGTGGAGTGCATAGGCTGCTGCAAGTGCACGGCGGCCTGCCCGCAGGAAGCGCTCAGCATATCCGGAGAATACCGTACGATCTCGGACATCATGAGCGTCATTGAAGAAGACAGTCCCTTCTACCAGAGTTCAGGCGGCGGCGTGACCCTGGGGGGCGGCGAGGTGCTCATGCAGCCCGAAGCGGCCGTCAATCTGCTTACCGCCTGCAAGCAGCGCGGCATCAATACCGCCATTGAAACCTGCGGCTACGCCAGACCCGAAGTTGTGCACAAGGCGGCTGAAGTGACGGATCTGTTCCTGTTTGACGTCAAGCACATGGATTCCGACCGCCATTACCAGCTCACCGGCGTACGCAACGAACTTATTCTGGAAAATCTGCAATGGCTGTTTGAGAACCGCCGCAACGTCAAGGTGCGCGTCCCCCTGCTCAAGGGAGTCAACGACGGCGAACGCGAAATCGAGACCATGGTACGTTTTCTTGAGCCTTACAAAGATCACCGCAACTGCAAGGGCATCGACCTGCTCCCCTACCACAAGATGGGCGTCAACAAATACGCTCAACTGGGGCGTGAATATCCCCTCACGGGAGACCCCGCGCTGAGCGAGGAAGATTTGGCACGGGTCGAAGGCTTCATCAAAAATTACGATTTCCCGGTAACGGTGATCAGGCATTAAGCCTGAGGAGGCTTTCCCATGTTGGCACTCGGACTTGTGGAAACCAGAGGACTGCTCGCGGCGATTGAGGGCGCGGACGCCATGCTCAAGGCCGCAGATGTACGCCTGCTGGAAAAGAATCTGGCGACCGGAGGCTTGGTGACTATCACCATTGCCGGCGAAGTATCCGCCGTGCAGGCCTCCGTGGACGCCGCCAAAGCCTGCATTCAGCGCATTGCCGGATCAGAACTGATATCTGCTCATGTCATCCCCCGGCCGGATCAGGAACTGAACAGTATTCTGCTGCTGGATCCCGACCCGAACGACCCGCGTGATGCGGAATATTTCCTTCCTGAAAAAGAGAACACTACTGCGCAGAGCGGTGCGGCTGAAGATTCCGCGCCCGCTTCCTCACCTCTTTCGGACGCTGTTTCAGAGACCGTATCCATCGAAATTCTGGAAACGCCCGGGGAAAGTGAAGAGCTTGTCGTGACGGAATTTTCCGCCACGCTCTCCGAAACGGATGTAACGGCCACTGAAGCTGAAAATCAAGCGTCTGTGCCTCCCGATGTTGCGCATCCCGACGCCGCGCGCTTGAAAAACATGAGTCTGAACCGCCTGCGCCAGCTGGCCCGGACCACGGACGGCCTGTCCATGACCGAGGAAGCCATTGCGTCGGCTGACAAAAAATCCCTGATTGCCGCCATCACGCGGGCGTTCAGGAAAATAGAGGAGTAGTCACATGGTAGATAAGGATTTACTATCCATCCAGGAAGCCCGCGCCCTGGTTCGTGCCGCCCATGCCGCCCAGGCCGAGTTTTCGCAGTTGGGACAGGAGCGCATCGACGCCGTGGTCAAGGCCGTTTCCGAAGCCGCCGCCGCCCATGCCGAAGAGCTGGGCATTCTGGCCAATGAGGAAACCGGCTACGGCAAGCCGCAGGACAAGAAGATCAAAAACCTTCTTGCCAGCGAAAAGGTCTATGCAGCTATCAAAGATATGAAGACCGTCGGCATCCTGCACGAAGACAAGGTCAACAAGATTATTGAAATCGCCGTGCCGGTGGGGGTCATCGCGGGCATCATCCCGTCCACCAACCCCACGTCCACTGTCATCTACAAATCCCTTATCTCGCTGAAGGCCGGCAACGCCATTGTGTTTACGCCGCACCCCAGCGCGAAGAAGTGCATCGCCCGCACGGTGGAAATTATCAAGGAAACCCTGCACCACTGCGGTGTCAGCACCGATCTGGTGAGCTGCATCAGCATCCCCACCATTGAGGGCAGCGCCGAACTTATGAAGATCGCCGACCTCATCCTCGCCACCGGCGGCCCCGGTATGGTCAAGGCGGCCTATAGCTCCGGCACGCCCGCTCTGGGCGTGGGCGCGGGCAACGTGCCCGCGTACATCGAACGCAGCGCCAATATTGAAGACGCCGTGGCCAAAATCATGGCCAGTAAAACCTTTGACAACGGCACCATCTGCGCATCCGAGCAGTCGATCGTTACCGAATCCGTCATCGCCGCGCAGGTTAAACGCGCGCTGATCGCGCAGGGCGGCTTCTTCCTTGAAGGTGAAAACCTCACCAAGGTCAAGGCGATCATGGAACGCGGCAACGGTTCCATGAACCCTGCCATTGTGGGCCGCGACGCCATGACCATCGCCAAACTCGCAGGCATTGAAGTACCCGCAGGCACCCGTCTCCTGATCTCCGACGAACAGGGCGTGGGCCCCAAGTTCCCCTTCTCCAAAGAGAAACTTACTGCGCTGCTCGGCTTCTATGTGGTCAACGACTGGCATCAGGCCTGCGAACTCTGCTATGCCCTGCTGCATAACTGCGGTATCGGCCACTCTCTGGCCATTCACTCCAATAATGAAGACGTGATCCGTGAGTTCGGCCTGAAAAAGCCGGTTTCCCGCATTCTGGTCAACACCCCCTCCACTCAGGGCGGTGTGGGCCTTACCACAGCTCTCTTCCCCTCCTTCACGCTGGGTTGCGGAGCGGTGGGCGGCAGCGCCACCTCCGACAACGTGACCCCCATGAACCTGCTGAATATCCGGCGCGTGGCCTACGATCTGGGCAACAGCATGTGTCAGCATCATGACTGCCACGCCGAAGCGCCGAAGAACTGCTGCTCTGCCGCGTCGTCCTGTGCGAACGCATCGGGCAATTCCTCCATCGACATCAACGCCATCACCTCGCTGATTGTCGCGGAACTGAAGAAAGTTATGTAACATGGCTTCCGGCTGGTCAGCTCCGGCTCGGATGTCCCCATGACAAACGCAAAAAAACATCAAGGAGACCAACATGACTTCCACCAATGCTTTGGGCATGATTGAAACCAAAGGCCTCGTGGGCGCCGTTGAAGCTGCCGATGCCATGGTCAAGGCCGCCAACGTCACCCTCATCGGCCGGGTACAGGTCGGCGGCGGGCTTGTGACCGTTATGGTTCGCGGCGACGTGGGCGCGGTCAAAGCCGCTACCGACGCCGGTTCCGCCGCCGCCCAAAAAGTCGGCGAGCTGGTCAGCGTGCATGTTATTCCTCGCCCCCACTCCGAAGTGGAACTCATCCTTCCCCACAAGGAAGCGTAAAACGAGCGAAACGGGCCGGAGATCCGTCTCCGGCCCTCAGGCTGATGACAAACCCGCTTCGCGGAGTTTGCGCCGTCTAAGCCGCAAGGCGACTTGACGGAAAGGCTCAAAAATCAGTCATTTACGGTACGGCACCTTCAGCCGTTGGCGCAAAGCGCCCTACTGCTGAAGAGAGCAGAAATACGCCGCAACCTACTCCTGATTTTTGGGGCCGGAGAGATTTTTCCGGCCCTCCACCGCATTCGCCGGCGGGATTTGCGCTCACGGGCGCTTTGATCTTGCAGCGGAGAAAACATGAACGAACAAGCTATCAAAAACGTGCTGGCGGAAGTCCTCACCTGCGTGCTGAATGAAGTCGCGGCTCAGGCCGCGCCTCACTCCGATGTGCATGAGAGCGACCCCATCCCGGTGGAGCTGTCTGCCCGTCACGTCCATCTCAGCGAGCATGACGCCATTGCCCTGTTTGGCGCGCCTCTGTCTCACGCCCGGGATCTTTCACAGCCCGGCCAGTTCCTGTGCAAGGAACGCGTGCGCCTCATCGGCCCCAAGGGCGTCATGGACAATGTAGCAATTCTCGGCCCCTCGAGGGGAAAGTCGCAGGTGGAAATATCCAAAACCGACGCCCGTATCCTGGGCATTGACGCCCCTGTGCGCCAGTCCGGCGACACTGCCGGAACGCCGGGCATCATCCTCGCCTCACAAACCGGGATTGTCGGCCTTGAAGAAGGCGTCATCGTGGCCGCACGCCACATTCACATGTCGCCGGAAGACGCCGCGCACTATGGCGTGGCAGATAACGACAAAGTCTGCGTGCGCCTCAGCACCGAACGGCCTCTTATTCTGGAAGACGTGCTGGTGCGGGTCAGCGACAAATTCAATCTGACCATGCACATCGACGCGGACGAAGGCAACGGATCGGGCTGGAAAAACGGGGTAAACGGCGTCATCATCGGAAAATCCGGGAGTTCTCATGGACTTTGCGGCCGTTAACCAGCAGATCGACGAGCTTGAAAGCCGTACCGGCACGCCCATGGAACTCTCTCCGGGCGAACAGCTCTTCGTGGGCGTAGACC
>JAEXGX010000237.1 GCA_023450535.1 Pseudomonadota bacterium
CACTACTACGGTGCGCATCAATGACCGAGGCCCCTTTTCGAAGGGGCGCATTATCGACCTGTCCAAGAAGGCGGCGCAAGAAATCGGCATGATTGGGGCTGGCACGGCACGAGTAAGAATCGAAGCCCTCACGCCAAAGATAAGCAGACGCACCCTGAGTCAGTCTGAAACTTCCCGTCACGCTACGGAAACGCTGGAAAAACTCAACGCCTCCATGGACAGGCTGGAGCAGGCAGGCCAAGCCCTGGCCCGCATCTATATCCAGGTGGGTTCTTTCACTTCCCCCGCGAACAGCAGCCACGCGGCCGCCACACTCAAAGAATTGGGAATCAGCGGCAGAGTTCGCACTTCGGGCAACCGTCATATCGTTCAGGCGGGTCCCTTCCGTACCCGGCAGGAAGCACGCGATGCCATGCGGAGCCTGAGTACACGCTTCTCCGGCATGTTCATGCTGGAAGAATAAACGTCAAGGTTCCCATTGCCTTTTCCGCCCATTCAGAGGTAGATTGCCGACACGTTACCAATATCTCACCGATATTTCACCGGGATATCTCTGTTCCGGGCTATCTGCCGCTTAGAGCATTTCAACGTTGAAATGCTCTCTGGAGTCGCCAGAATCGAGCGAGGCGCGAGGTTCCGTCGCAAAGTTTCTCCATTCCGGAAACCGCCGCACTCATTTGCGGTGTCTTCCGAGGACGGCGAGGCAGGGCGTACAGTCATGGATAACAGGGCAAGCTCCGGCTGAGATGTGAAACCTGTGGGCCAGAACATTGTGTCTCGGCATACACAATTTCGTTGAACAGCTCTCGCTGCGGAGCATTCTCATCTCCCGGAAAAGGCGATCTTCATGTCTGATACTCTCTTGCCGCACGCGGCTTCTTCCACATCTTCTGTCCCCGCGCCGTTATCTGACCAGCTTTCTGCCCCATTTTCTGGAGGACGCATAGGCGTGCTCACCCGCGCCTTATTGCACATGCCGCACCTGGCAACCTTTCTCGGTTCCACCCTCCTGTTTCGGCCCGCCCTGCTTCAGTTCGGAGAGCAACCCGTGACGGCACTTGCCGGAAAAGAAGGGCTCCCTTCCGCCACCAGAACCAAAGAACTTGCGCTTTCTCATAATCTGCCCTATCTCGCGCTGGAAGACGGCTTCCTTCGCTCTCTGGCCCTGCCGGGACGCGACGCGCCGACCTGTTCACTCATCGCAGACTCCGTCGGACTGTTCTACGATGCAGACCATCCCTCGTATCTGGAAAACCTGCTCAACTCGTCAGGGTGGGAAACGCCTTCCCTCATGGCTGGCGCCGAACGCGCCATGCACGCCATACTTGCGGCCCGCCTCAGCAAATATAACCACGCACCGCACGCGTCGCCCTATCAGCTCTGTACGCCGAGTAATCGCACCCGCATCCTGGTTATCGATCAATGGGAAGGCGACCCCAAGGTCAGCTCCGCCAAAGCCGACGCCAGCACCTTCCGCCTCATGCTGGAGCAGGCTCACAAGGCGCATCCCGGCGCAGCTTTGTTCGTCAAGCCTCATCCGCTCACCCTGGCGGGCAAAAAAAACGGCTATCTGACCAGCTTGGCAGCGGAGTACGGGGCATGCGTCATTGACCGCGATTTTTCCGCCCCCTCGCTTCTGGCCCAGGCCGACGAGGTCTACACCGTCTCTTCGCTCATGGGTTTTGAGGCCTTGCTGCAAGGCAAACCGGTGCACTGCTTTGGTCTGCCCTTTTATGCGGGATGGGGTCTGACGCGAGATCGCGTACCCTGCCCGCGCAGAACCAGACGGCGCGGCGTAACGGAAATTTTTGCCGCCGCCTATATCCTGTATTCCCGCTACGTGAACCCGATTACCGGAGAAGCCTGCTCCATCCACGAAATCATCCGCCTTCTCGCCGGACAACGCCGCCAGAATGACGCAAATCGCGGCTATGCAGCCTGCCTGGGGTTTTCGGGCCGGGCCGTGCGCAAGACAGGCTATTTTTTATGGAGCACAAACGGAAACATGCAATTTTTCCGCGATGCATCTTCCTCCGTGAATGAAGCGGCCATGCGTAAAAAATCCTCCTGTCCTGCGCGCGTGGTGGTACGCGCCTCACAGGAACCGGGTGAGCTTGCCGCCCGCTGTGCGGCGGCAAGCCTGCCCCTGATCCGCACAGCCTGGGGCATTCTGCGTTCTCCCATGGAGAGCGCCAGCCCTCTGCCCCTTTCTCTGGCCCAGGACAAGCTGGGCATGTATTACGACGCCTCACGCCCCAGTGAATTGGAGCACATTCTGTCCGACTCGCCACTGCTGAACGAACCGGACATGCTCGCCCGCGCCCGCGCCCTGCGGGACTCCATGCTTTCACTGTATGCACGTCCCTTCCCGGAGCAAGACACCGAGGCGGTCGCCATGCTGGAAGAACTGGATCGGGCGGACGCCGTCCGGGGCAATCGCCCGCTCATCGTGGTGGCGGGACAACTTGTGGCCGCTCCACGCGGCAAGGACTCCCGCGTGAAGGGGCATGAGCGCGAGGCGGAAATGCTGCGCTTTCTGCGCCGCAAAAACCCCGACGCCCTGCTGGCTCGAATCGTCTTCGGCCGGACGGGCCACCGTGCCCGGAAATGGGAATCAGGACCGGAGGATCTGCACCTCCGCCTGCCCGATCCCGGCCCCCTGCTACACCGGGCTGCCCGCATCACTGCGCTGCATACTGTGGATTCCCTGGCCGGATTCTACGCTCTGCTTTACGGCATTCCGGTCAACACATGGGGAACACCTTTTTACGCGGGCTGGGGCCTGACCAACGACGCACTGGCGTTTACCCGCCGTACGCGCGTTCTCAGCCTCGACGCCCTGGTAGCAGGCTGCCTCATCCTCTACCCCAGCTATTACGACTGGTACTCCGGCCAGTTTTGCGGGCCTGAAGAAATCTGCCATATTCTGGCCCATCCGCGCCCCCCCCTGCCTCTGTACAGACGGCTTGCCCGCTGGGTACGCCAAAACCTGTTCTGGCGTCTGCGTGACAACAGTCTGCCGCTCTAGCCGGAATATTTTTCCGGTAATGGACAGCAAACGATGAAAGCGGAGCGTCCCCCCCGTGTCTCATTCCATGCTCCGCCAGCGAGCTCATCTCCTTCAGCCCACCCATAAGCATAGTGCAAAAATATCTTTTTTTTAAAGAGCCTCCCAATTTTCTTTGCTTTATTAAAAAATAACATAATGCCGAAGGAACCTAAAGAAAACCTCGTCTGCACCGTTAAAAAAGACAGCAGACAACACAGAGAGAAAGCTTTCGCGCTTTTTTCGTTCGTTTTTCTTTTATATTATTAATGAATGAAGCGGAAAGTTGAGTATTTCCATCACAAGATAAAACGATGAGTGCCCTTATCGCGGAGGCGCGATTATTGCATCTATATTACGGCGGCTCTTTAATGCGCCGGTTCCAAACTGCGTAGTTTTAGCTTTTGCCGCCCGTAAACCTGACGTTGTCATTTTTCAAATTAAGGAATTCCCAAAAAATATCCACCTCGCATCCCGCACAGCCGTTTCTTCTCCATCCCTGCGAGATACGAGCAGGCGCCCTCTCATGCCCCAGGAGGAATATCCATGCTCTCTATCAATACCAACATGGCCGCCAAGCGGACCGCCCGTGCTCTGGGCACCAACTATTCCCGGTTGTCCAGCTCCGTCCGCCACCTGTCCTCCGGGCTGCGGGTGAACACAGCATCGGATGACGCGGCAGGGCTGGCCATTCGGGAACTGATGCGGGCGGACATCGCCACGATGAATCAGGGGGTGCGCAACGCCAACGACGCCATATCTCTGATCCAGACGGCGGATGGCGCGTTGGCCGTCATTGACGAAAAACTCATCCGCATGAAGGAACTGGCCGAACAAGCCTCCACCGGAACCTATGATTCCACCCAGCGCCTGATCATCGACAGCGAATTTCAGGCCATGGCCTCGGAAATAGACCGTATCGCCAAGGCTACGGACTTCAACAGCATCAAGCTCCTGGACGGCTCTCTTTCTGGTGCTCATAACGGATCGGGCCTGAACTCCATCGGAGAGTTAAAAGTACATTTCGGTTCAGGAAACAATTCCGCCGAGGATTACTATTATGTGAAGATTGCGGATTGTACTCTGGCCGGATTGGGGCTGAGAGATGAAAAAACCAGGACAATCCGAGCGGCTGGAGCAGCCCCCATAGCCACAAGAACAGCGCCCCGTGCGGCTCCCACAACAGGGCTGGGAGCGGCTGTTGACGGCTGGTGGAATGAAGCAGGCGTCACGGTTGATTATACAACCATGAAGATAATTCTGGATGTCCCAAGCCGTTTAGCCGGCAAAACCAGCCCGGCGGGCATTCCAACCTTAGGCGGATTTGACTACTACAAGCTTCCGGTAGGGCTGAAAGATGTAACCATCACTTCAAATACCAAACCAGGCACAACACCTGTACATAAAGCACATGTATCCCTGTTCACAAAAGACGGCACGCAGCTGACAGGGCCTCCTGTTCCTATGCACGGCCGGGAAAAATGGACATATGTGGAGGATTCGTCAGGGGCAACACGCACGGAGAGTATATCTCCATGGTGGAATAGTACTCATAGAGCCGACGTATTGAAAGCGTTAAGAAACGCAGGCATACTGGATCGTTCAACAATGCGCCTGGATACAAGCAATGTGATCAACACTGCGGGTGAAAGTGTTACTGTCAAAGGTATAACTGTTGACATGATCACGTCACAAACCGAAATCGGCTCTGTTATGGGAAACGCAACTCAAACATCTCCGGATGAAGTCATTCATGTTAATGAAATAACGTCAGACTTTGTTTTCACTATTGGAGGACACGTTAACGTCGTGGATGGCTGCAACGGCTATACTTTAAGAATTGAAGCCGAAATGACGAATGAATTCCTTGACGCAGTGCAGGCGCCAGGCCACGTCCCCGCTCCACCAGCTCCTCCTGTTGACCCTGCAAATCCTGCGCGACCCAACGCACAGGGGGACATCATGTCCATCAAGACGCAGGAACTTGCCCAGCAAGGGCTGGAACGGCTGGACAGCGCTATCGCGCAAAAGGATCAGGTACGCGCCCACCTCGGGGCCATGCAGAACCGGTTGGAAAACACCGTCACCAATCTCTCCATTCAGGCGGAGAATCTGCAAGCTGCGGAGTCCCGCATTTCCGATGTGGACGTGGCCACGGAAATGACTGAGTTCTCCCGACAGCAGATCCTGACCCAATCCGCCACATCCATGCTCACGCAGGCCAATACTCTGCCCGGCATACTGGCCGGATTGCTGGGGTAAGGCACATATGGCGTGCGCCTGTACACAACCGGGATGTACCCGCGTCAGGACGTTTACTCGCCCCAAATTCCGCTTCCGGTAAAATGACCAGCCCCAAGCCGGAGGCTCTTTGAATTTTAATCTTCCCGGTCGCGGGTGGGCACAATTGGAGTAGGCCTTTCCGTTTCCTCGCGTTCCGCGCTGTCCCGCGCGAAAAGCCTTCCGCGCTGCACCGCCGCACCACCGTAGCGCCGCCGCAGTTCGTCCAGCGCACCATCCAGACGCGCCCGCCTGTGTTCCGTCTCCATCGGATTCGCCTTGCCGGACATCGCGTCCATCAGACTGAGCTGCACAGGTTTTTCATCGTCAAATCCGGAAATACCCAAACCGATCAGGCGCACAGGTTCCTCCAGTGAAAGCGCGTCCAGCAGAGCACACCCCGCCTCGTACAGGCTTTCCGTGCTGCTGGTTCGCGCGGCAAGCCGCATCTGGCGCGTCACGGTACGGAAGTTGGCGTACTTGATCTTGAGTGTGACGGTGCGCCCTGCAAAGCCATGCCGCCGCATGCGGGCTCCTACCCGCTCGGCATGCCGGAGCAGCCAGGTTTTGAGAAAATCCCGGTCACGGGTATCTTTTTCAAAAGTGGTTTCCGCGCTTTCCGACTTGGGTGGCGTATACGGCACCACCTCGCGCCCGTCGATGCCCTGCGCCCGCCGCAACAAGGCCATGCCCGCCTTGCCGAAACGCCGTTCCCAGAATGATTCCGGACGGGCCAGCACATCCGGCACGGAGCGCACTCCCAAAGCCGCCAGCGCCGCAATGAACTTCTTTCCCACTCCGGGAATGCGCGCAAGTTCCAATTTTTCCAGAAAACGGAATACGTCCTCATGCCGGAGCAGATACAGGCCGTCCGGCTTGTTAATTTCAGAACAGATTTTCGCCAGAAACTTCACCGGAGCAATGCCCACAGAACAGGTAAGCCCGCCCGTGGCTTCACATACTGCCCTTTTGAGGGCCATTCCCATATTTTCCACCGGCCCGAACAAGCGCTCCAGCCCCGTGGCGTCAAGATAGGCTTCGTCGATGGAGGCCATTTCCACTAGAGGAGAAAAACCATGCAATACGCCCTCCACCGTGCGCGACATCTCCCGGTAGCGCTCATGTCTGCCGGGCACAAAAATACCGTGCGGGCACAAACGTTTCGCCTCGTTGATGGGCATGGCCGAATGCACGCCGAACTTGCGCGCCTCATAGGAACAGGTGCTCACCACGCCCCGCTTGCCCTGCCCGACGATCAGCGCCTTGCCCCGCAGTTCCGGATTATCCAATTGTTCAATGGATGCAAAAAAAGCGTCCATGTCAATGTGCATGAACCAGCGAAGGGGAGGAGAGCCGCGGCGTTCGGAACTGTTTACCATAATGTTCGCAATACTCTGCCACGGAAGAGCGACTGTGCAAAAAAGTGCGGTGCCGCCCCGGAAAACAGCGCGGCCCCGGACATGGCTCCAGGTTACCGCAGGCCGGGAAAAGCCGCGCAAATCCGCGTCTTCCCTTGACAAGAGCATATTCTGACTCTAAGGATGAAGAGGCGTTGCGGCAAGCGAAAAATATCAGGCATGTGCCGGAGTGCCGCGCTTTTCTTATTCCCCCTTTCTCCCAAGGAGTGGGCAGAGTTGGCCAAAATGACGACCATGCAGAAATGGAGCGTGGAAGATTCCGCCGAAATGTACGGCGTACGCAACTGGGGCGCGGGGTATTTTGACATTTCCAGGAAGGGCGAGGTGGTTATCCGCCCCTTCGGGCGCGAGGGCGGCCCGGAAGTCAGCGTGCCGGAGATTATCCGGGGCATTCAGGAACGCGGCTACGACATGCCCGTTCTGCTGCGCATTGAAAACATCCTTGACTCCCAGATTTCCCTGCTCCATCAGACCTTCCGGGCGGCCATCTCCGAACTCGGCTACAAGGGCGAATACCGCGGCGTCTTCCCCATCAAGGTCAACCAGCAGCAGCAAGTGGTGGAAAGAATCTCCCAATATGGCCGCTCTTACCACCACGGGCTGGAAGTGGGCTCCAAGGCGGAACTTATCGCCGCTGTTTCCCAGCTCAAAAGCAGCAAAGCCTGCCTTATCTGCAACGGCTACAAGGATGAGGAATTCGTCGATCTCGGCCTGCATGCCCTGCGCATGGGCCTGAACTGTTTCTTTGTGCTGGAAATGCCGGGCGAACTGGACACCATTCTGAACGAAGCGGAAAAAATGGGCGTGCGCCCGCAGATCGGCGTACGCGTCAAACTGACCACCAAGGCCAGCGGCCACTGGTCCGAATCCGGGGGCGAACGCTCCGCCTTTGGTCTGACTTCAGCCCAGATCGTGGACGTGGTGGACACCCTGAAGCAGCACGACATGCTCGACTGCCTCAAGCTCATGCACTACCACCTCGGCTCTCAGGTGCCGAATATCCGGGATATCCGAGCCGCCGTCATGGAAGCCACCCGCATTTACGCCGGGTTGGCGCAGGAAGGCGCGGCCATGGGCTATCTCGACCTCGGCGGCGGCCTCGCCGTAGACTATGACGGCTCCCACACCAGTTACGTCAGTTCCCGCAACTACACGCTGAACGAATATTGTACCGACGTCGTGGAAGCGGTCATGACCATTCTCGATACGCAGGGCATTGCCCATCCGCACATTGTCACGGAATCAGGCCGTGCCACTGTAGCCTATTATTCCATTCTGCTGTTCAACGTGCTTGACGTCAGCCTGATCGAAGTGGGTGCGCTGCCCGACACTCTGCCTGAAGACACCCCCGCTCCCGTGCTCAACCTGCGGGAAACACTGCAAAACCTGAACCTGCGCAATATGCAGGAATGTTATAACGACGCCGTGTACTACTATGATGAAATGCGCCAGCTCTTCATCACGGGCCGCGTCACCCTGCGCCAGCGCACCCTGGCGGAACGTTTCTTTTGGGCCGTTATGCGCGCCATCGCGCAGGAAAAAGGCAAACTCAAGCAAGTTCCCAAAGAATTCAATGAGTTAGATTCCACCCTTGCGGATATTTATTATTGCAATTTCAGCGTATTCCAGTCCTTGCCGGACTCCTGGGCCATTGATCAGATCTTCCCCATCATGCCGATGCATCGTCTGGACGAAGAACCGATCCGACAGGGCATCCTGTCCGACATGACCTGCGACAGCGACGGCCGCATCACCCACTTCATTGATCCCCAGGGCCACAAAAACACGCTGTCGCTGCACCCCCTGCGCGACGGCGAAGAATACTATCTGGGTGTGTTCCTGGTGGGTGCGTATCAGGAAACGCTGGGTGACCTGCACAATCTGCTGGGCGACACCAATGTGGTGTCCGTACGTATTGAGGAAGACGGAACCTATGAATTTGTGCGCGAATTAAATGGAGATTCCATTTCGGATATTCTCGCCTATGTGGAATACGATCCGCGCAAAATTCTGGAAGATATCCGCAGTTCCGCCGAACTCGCCGTGCGGGAAAAGCGCATGACCCCCAAGGAGCGCTATGCCCTCATGCAGGCGTATGACAACGGCATGCGCGGCTATACCTACTTCGAACGGTAAACCTCCTCGCACGGCAACGCAACGGTAAACCAAAGGAGACGAAATATGGCGAAAGTGCTGATAATCGGCGCGGGCGGCGTCAGCTCGGTTGTGGTTCACAAGTGTGCCCAGGCGGCGGAAGTTTTTGACGAAATCGTGCTCGCTAGCCGCACCAGGGCCCGCTGCGACGCCATTGCGGCCAGCGTGAAAGAACGCACCGGCCGCAACATCGAAACAGCGCAGGTGGACGCGGACAACGTGCCCGAACTGGTTGCGCTGATCAATCGCGTCAAGCCGCAACTGGTGATGAACATCGCCCTGCCCTATCAGGATCTGCACATCATGGACGCCTGCCTGGAAGCGGGCGTACATTATCTCGATACGGCCAACTACGAGCCGCTGGACACCGCCAAGTTTGAATACAAATGGCAGTGGGCCTATCAGAAAAAATTTCAGGAAAAGGGCCTTATGGCCCTGCTCGGCAGCGGCTTTGACCCCGGCGTGACCAATGTGTTCTGCGCCTACGGGCAGAAGCATCTGCTGGATGAAATCCATGTACTGGACATCATCGACGCCAACGCCGGCGATCACGGCCTGCCGTTTGCCACCAACTTCAACCCGGAAATCAACATCCGCGAAGTCTCGGCCAAAGGCCGCTATTGGGAACGCGGGGAATGGGTGGAAACCGATCCTCTGGCCTGGAAAATGAACTTTGACTTCCCCGAAGGCATCGGCCCCAAGAATTGCTTTCTCATGTACCATGAGGAGCTGGAATCGCTGGTGCTGAACCTCAAGGGCATCCGCCGCGCCCGCTTCTGGATGACCTTCTCGGACAATTACCTGAACCATCTTCAGGTGCTCAAGAACGTCGGTATGACCGGCATCGAGCCGGTACAGTTCCAGGGGCAGGAGATTGTCCCCCTTCAATTCCTCGCCAAAATGCTCCCCGATCCGGCCTCTCTCGGCCCCCGTACCAAGGGCAAGACCTGCATCGGCTGCCTCATGCGCGGCGTCAAGGACGGCCAGCCCCGTTCCGTCTATATCTACAATATCTGCGACCACCAGGAGTGCTACCGGGAGCTCGGCTCCCAGGCCATTTCCTATACCACCGGCGTGCCCGCCATGATCGGCGCCATGATGATGCTCACCGGCAAATGGATGAAGCCCGGCGTCTGGAATATGGAACAGATGGATCCCGATCCCTTCCTTGAGCAGCTCGGCAAGTACGGCCTGCCCTGGGTCGTCAGTGACCTTACAGAAGAAAAGTAATATGGGGGATGCGGGGGAGGAAAACCTTTCTTCAGAAAGGTTTTACTCCCCCGCGCCCGCGCCTTTCCCAAGACTTTTATTATTGGGCGGCTCGCTCTATCCCTTTCACGCAAG
>JAEXGX010000273.1 GCA_023450535.1 Pseudomonadota bacterium
TGTGGAAACTTTGCAGGAAATAGCTCATTACTGCAGATTTATATAATTTTTCTCTGAACTCAAAAGGAGGTTGCCTATGAATGCCCGTATAATGGATGCACAAGCCTGCCGTGAAATTGGCGCGGCAACGAATGTGTTGCGGATGCGGGCTCAGGCCCTGAATTTGACTGCCGGAGCGTTGGACAGCACTTTTGTGGAATTTGTCAGAGCGCTGGGCAAAATTTCGGGACGCATTGTCGTACTAGGGGCGGGTGTAAGCGATTGTGTGGCCCGGCACACGGCGCAGCTTTTTTCTTCCTCTGGAATTCCCGCGCTGCACATGACTTCTGAAATGCTATGGGAGAGTGCGGCCTGGATGTTTGTTCCCGGCGATGCCGTACTTGCCTTCTCCGACGGGAAGGATGATCGTTTTTTGGAAGGCGTGGCGCTTGCGGTTTCCCTTCGTGAGCTCCCCTTATTCGTGATCGCGGGGCAGGAAGACTCTGTCCCTTCGGGAAGGGCGCGGGTATTGCGGCTTCCGGACAGCACCGCGTTTTCTCCTGGAGAATTCTATGTCTCGCCGCTGGTGCGCATGGCATTGAGCGATGTCCTTGCGCAGGGAATTATGCGCTACAAGGGCGTGGATGTACAGCCTTGCCGCAAGGGGGAACACCCGGGGAAAGGCCAGTTCCGGCGGGTGAGCGATATCATGCGCAGGGGAACTGAATTGCCGTTACTTCAGGCAGATGCCACGTTGGGGCAAGCCCGTGCGCTGCTTCGCAAATATGCGCCTTGTGTGGTAGGGGTGTTAAAAAGAGACCGGTTGGCAGGAGTACTTTCCGATGCGGATTTCCGGCGCATGGGGAGCCGGGTGGACCTGGATGCGTCGGTGATAAAAGCCATGCGCCCTCCGGTTGCCACGTTGCGGGAAGACAGCTTTGTGGCGGAAGCTCTGCGCCTGCTGCGGGAAAGTGGGGTCCCTGCCTTGTTTGTGTTGCAAGAGCGCCGCCCGGTGGGTCTGGTGGGGCCGTACGACTGCCTGAAGGCGTAGAACAGTTCCCCGCTGAGGCTGCTGATAGAGTCCTTGAGGGGGCTACTCGCCCCCTCAAGGACTCTATCAGCAGCTGCCCGAAGGGTGCGGCTTGCCTGTCATTTCCCCTAGCCGCAAAGCGGCTTAGGGAAACAGAAAGCAGAGCGGGACATGATGCCCCGGCCCCCCCCCGATTATGACACTGTATTATAATTATGGGGGGCCGGGGGAGATGATCTCCCTGCCAGACCGGCTCGGTCCCGGCGGGGTGCGGGGCAGAGCCCCGGTTTTTCAACACTCTGGGGGAACTGTTTTTCAACAGTTCCCCGCGTTCTTTTACTTCAGAGCTTTTTTAAGTTGTCTTCTGGCGGAAGATAGCGGCTCCAGCGAGCAGGGGCCGTTGATGCAACCTCCCTCGCACGACATGACTTCCACAAAGCGGGCAGTGGGAGCCTTGACCATGGCCCGGAGCTGGGCCTGGGTTTTTCTGTCCAGCCCGTCGAAGGACGCGGTGTCGTAGGCATTTTGTACCCCATTGTCTACGGCGGCGCGCACACCCCCGGCCTGGGCAAAACCCCGGCCGTAACTGGTGATTGTTTCGTCCAGATTTTCGGCTTCGCAACGCTGAGGGTCAACTCCTCCGGCCACCATGAACGCGCCTAACTCCTCAAAGCTCATGACATAATCCACTTCGCCGGATTGCTCCGCCTCAAAACGCTTGGCGAGACAGGGGCCGATGAAAACCACGACCGCGTCGGGGAATTTTTCGCGTGCGATGCGGGCCGCGTAGATCATGGGGCTGCGCGTTTCGGAGACATAAGGCTCAAGTTCCGGGGCGTGCTTGTGCACCCACTCCGTGTACGCGGGGCAGCAGGAGGACGTCATGAAGGCTTGGCCTTCCTCCATCTTTTCCTTGAGTTCAACTGCTTCGTGGCGCGCTGTTTCCTCCGCGCCAAGCGCCACCTCCAGTACTTCGTCAAAACCGATCTGGCGGATGGCAGAGAGGATCTGCCCGGTTGTGGCCTTGAACTGGCCGCAGATAGACGGTGCGGGGATGGCTACGACCTTGAGGCCGGGGTCATTGAGAGCCAGGGCTATGTCCACGATGTGTGAACGCTCCATGATCGCGCCGAAGGGGCAGACCTGCATGCAGCGCCCGCAGTGGATGCATTTTTCCAGATCGATGAACCTGGTGCCGTCCTCTTTCTGGGAAATGGCGTGTACCGGACAGATATCCGCACAGGGAACGGGCGTGAACACAATGGCGTGATAGGGGCAGGCCTTAAGGCACATGCCGCACTGGGCGCATTTGTCGGGGTCGATGTGCGCCTTGCCGTCCAGAGAGCTGATGGCCCCTTTGGGGCAGTTCATGATGCAGGGGCGCGCGGCGCAGCCCCTGCACATGTTGGTTACGGCGTATTGCGATTTGGTGCAGGCGCTGCATGCCTCATGGATGACGGAATAGGGCTTTTTGTTGATGCCCTGCCGGGCCAGTGCCCGGGTGGCGAATTCGGAAAGATGGATGAGGTCGATCTCTTCGCTTTCGATTTCAAAACCGAGAATGGAAGCAATCTTGTGCTTCATGATGTAGCGATCCTTGTGCACGCAGCAACGGAAGGAAAAGGCGTCACGCGGGCATTCTTCAATGGGGATGGACGCCACCTGTGAAACAAGGGTGCCTTCCTTGAGCATCTGGGCGATTTTGATCAGCAGACGCCGCTTGGTCTGCATGGTGAAGTTGTCGTACAGCATGGGGGGAGCCTCGGTCAGCGAAGAATTATTTCCCTGGAAACATTTGTTTATTCGCAGGGATGTGGAGTAGGATGTACCGGGATTGGGGTTATAGCGCCGTGTGCTGAAAAGCACAAGCAAAAGAAGCGTGTCGACAGCCCGCAGAGCGTACAGGCATGGCCTGGGATCGCCAGCTGGCCGACTCGCCGCAAGTCAATTGCACCTACTCTGGCGTTGCTACAGGATCTCGCTTTGTTTACCTTCATAAACGATGTAAAAGTAAATTTATTTCAGTGAATACAGTGAATTATTTTTATTTGTTCACGGGTGTTCATTCAACAAAAAAAGTTGTTGTTGAATATTTCAAAAAAGATTGAAAATTTGATCTGTCTTGTTATTCTTTTTGCAAAGAGAGGTGTTCATGGGTACGAAAAAAACCTGTCCGCCCCTCAAGGACAGAACACTCCTCCTTGAGCACTTGAAAAAAATAGCAGATGCGAGCACCTGCCTGATGGGAAAGAATTGTGAAGTGGCAATTCATGATTTTTCCAATCTTGATGCCTCACTCGTTTATATTAAGGGAGACATTACAGGGAGAAAAATAGGTGCTCCTGTCTCCAGCAGACTTTTCAAACTACTTCGCGAATATGGCGATACCATACAAGACCAGTTTAATTATCGCGTCAGAACAAATGGAGGAAGAATAATACGCTCCTCAACCACGTTTATCCGCGACGAACATGAGCGTATTATCGGCTGTTATTGCATAAATTATGATGTGACGGACTTGTTGAATGTTCGTGAAATCCTCAACGAATTTTCACAGTTCAACAATGACGCGCAGATCGCTAAGACCGGCATTCCCGAAGCCTCAATGGAGGAATTTGTGGATGGTGTTATCGAGCAGGCGATTTTCGGCATAGGCAAGCAACCGGCATTCATGCGTAAGGCGGAACGCATGGAAGTGGTGCGCATGCTGGATAGGTACGGAACATTCAAACTGCGGGGAGCGGTGGAGTATGTTGCGAAGATACTAGGGGTATCACGCTTTACAGTTTACAATTACATAAATGAAAACAGTAGATTACAGAATTAAAAGAGTTGATCTTCGCTTGTGCGCTGCGTCGCCTCCAGGGTGAGTTTCCGGGGTGAGTTCCCGGGGTGAGTTCCCGGCGGAGTGCCGGGTGTTCTGTTCAAAAGCCAACACGGCGGGAAAACAATATGATAAAACTGGGATTGATCGGACTGGGTCACATGTCCAGGCTGGTGGTGGATATCTGGAAGCAAAGTCCTGAACCCAAGCCGTGTATTGTCGGGGTACAGGAAGCCCCGGCTTCGCTTGAGAGCGCCCGTGCGTTTCTTGGCGAGGGTGTGCCGGTGGTGGATAATCTGAATGAGCTGCTGGCGCTGGACCCCGATGTGGTCGTCGAGTGCGCCACACAGGGCGC
The DNA here is from genome assembly GCA_023450535.1 of Pseudomonadota bacterium. Classification (GTDB taxonomy): domain Bacteria; phylum Desulfobacterota; class Desulfovibrionia; order Desulfovibrionales; family Desulfovibrionaceae; genus Mailhella. The sequence continues at coordinate 4,189 of JAEXGX010000273.1, forward strand.
ACTGCGCGCCAACGGACCGGAGGCACTGCGCCGAGGCAAGGATTTGCTCATTATTTCCAACGGCGCGCTGTCGGATGAGAAGTTGCTGGACGAACTGCGCGAAGCCGCGAAACAGGGGCATTCGCGCTTGCTGGTTCCCTCTGGAGCAGTGGGAGCCATAGACGTGCTCGCAGCGGCCCGCCTGGGGGGATTGGATGAAGTCCGCCAGTCTCTTAGTAAGCCGCCGCGCTCGTGGAAGAATACGGCAGCGGAGGAAAAAAACGATCTTGATACGCTGACCGAGCGCACCTGCATCTTTTCTGGAAGCGCTCGTGAAGCTTCCGCGCTCTTTCCCCAGAATGCGAACGTTACCGCGACGGTGGCCCTGGCTGGCCTGGGATTCGATAACTCCAGGGTGGAACTGTTCGCTGATCCTGCTTTGGACGGGCCGCTGCACGTTATTGACGCCAAGGGCGCATTCGGGACGCTGCATTTTGAATTGCAGGGAGTTTCCCTGCCGGACAATCCCAAAACCTCTCTGCTGGCCGGGTTGAGCCTGGCGCGCTCCATGCTGAACCTTGAGTCATGGATTAGGCTGTAACCTTTTATTATTGGAGCATACTATGAAAAAAGCGGAAGAAGCACTGGGTAATATCAGCGGTCTGCGGCAAGCCCTGGAAGAAAGTCCCTTTGACGCCATTATCGCGGTTTCTCCGGAAAATGTGCGCTATACGGCGGATGTCAGTATCTCCACCCAAATCTCCATCCGGGACAGGCTCGCGCTTATCGTATGGGCCAAGGGGCGCGAGCCTGTTTTCATTTTGTGCAAGGTGGAAGAGGGCTATGTGCGCGAGGCGTCCTGGATTCAGGATATCAGAAGCTACAAGGAGTTTGTCACCACTCCCGTGGATATGCTGGTGGATGTACTGAAAGAACTCCACCTGGAAAATGGCCGTGTAGGCATTGAGATTGAATATCTGGGCATGACCTATGCCGACCGGTTGCGCGGGCTGCTGCCCCATATGCGGTTGGAAGGCTGCGAAGAGATATTCACCTCGGCGCGCCGCATCAAAACCCCCCGCGAAGTGGAACTACTGCGGGAAGGGTTCCGTCAGACGGAAAAAGCCTTGCTTGCCACGTATATCAATATCTTTGAGGGTGAGACGGAAAAGAGCATGTGCAACCGTCTGGTGGCCAACATGATGCACGGAGGAGCCGATTGCCCGGCCTTTCTGCATATCAACGCCGGCCCCAATACCGGGTTTCCGCACAAGCTGCCCGGGGACTACAGGGTACAGCGCGGCGACATTGTGAAGACGGACTGCGGCGCATGGTTCAGCGAATATATTACGAACATCGGGCGCACGGCCAAGCTGGGCCCGCTTACGGACGAGGACAGATCCTACTGGAGCCGCCTGCGCGAGATCCATCACCGCGTCGTTGACCTGCTGAGGCCCGGTTGTACCGGACGCCAATTGTTTGAAGAGGCTACCCGCCTGTATGCAGCGGCAGGGCTGGAATTTCCGTATGCGCACAACGGGCACGGCCTGGGGCTTCAGGTGCACGAGCGCCCGCTCATCGCGCCGCATGAGGATATGGCCTTTGAACCGGGCATGGTCTGCACGGTGGAAACCCGCGTACGCTGGCCCAATGTCAAGGGATATCATATGGAAGATCTCTTCCTGGTGACGGAAGGTGCACCTGAGTTGCTTTCCGACGCCTTTGACAATGAAGAGATCCTCGTCCTGTAAAGCAATTTCATGTTGCAATCACCCGGCGGCCTGCTCGCAGCCGCCCGTCGCGAAAAGGAGAGCCACGATGTCACGACTGACTGTTTCCGCCGCTGCATTTTTACTGTCTTTTTGCATGTTTTCCGCCGCCGGGGTGCAAGCGGCCCGGGCGGAAAAGGTGCTCACTGTGGGGGTTGCGGCCTTTCCCGACAATCTGAGCACCAGCTTGGGGAGCTATGCTGCCCTCAGCCTGCAGTTTCAGACCTTTGAACCTCTGATCATGCGTTCCGCCGACGGCAAGGAGCTCAAGCCCTGTCTGGCCGTCAGTTGGGAGAATCCTTCTCCTCTGGTGTGGCGCTTTCACCTGCGCAAGGGCGTCAAATTTCATGACGGCACCCCCTTTAGCGCCGCAGATGTCAAATCCACCTTTGACTTCATTTTGGGCGACAACCTGTACGGCACCAAGGGGCGCGTTTCTCAGGTCGAATCCGTGAATGTCATTGACGATTACACGGTGGAATTCATCACCAGGAATCCCTTCCCCACCTTGCTGACCGCTCTTTCCGAAATACCCGTGGAACCCAAACTGTACACGGAAAAGGTCGGCCGCAAGGGCATTCAGGATCATCCGGTGGGGACAGGCCCGTTTGTCTTTGCCCGCTGGGTTCCGGGCGACATGTATGAACTGACCGTCAATAAGGATTACTGGGGCAGTGCGCCCAAGGTGGATCGGGTCGTACTGCGCCAGATTTCGGAAGGTTCCACACGCGTGGCTTCTCTGCTCGCGGGCGAGACGCAGATCATTGAAGAGGTTCCCATTGACCTTGTGCCGGCCATCCAGCGCTCGGACAAGGCGAAGATAAGTTCCGTGGAATCCACGGTGGGACTGCTGCTCACCCTTGATGTCCGCAAGCCTCCCTTTGACAATCCCAAGGTGCGCGAGGCGCTTGAGTACGCCATTAATAAGCCGCTCATTCTGGAAAAGATGCTGTACGGCAACGGCACCTTGTTACAGGGACAGATGATCACCTCCAACACCTTCGGCTTTAACCCGCAGATTAAGGCGAGAGAGTATAACCCCGCCAAGGCAAAGCAGCTTTTGGCCGAAGCCGGGTACCCCAACGGATTCAAGACCTCCATCACTACGAGGTCGGGCAAGTATCTTTCCGACGTGGATATCTGCAACGCGGTTTCCGGCAGCCTGCAGGAAGTGGGCATCCGGGCCGAGATAAACGTCGTCGAGGGTGGCGTGTTTTCCAAGATGATCAAGGCGCAGGATCTCGGTCCTATCCATATCGTGGGCTGGTACAGCCTGGGCGATGCGGACTTCGCCACAGTATGGTTCACGCAGGAGAGCGGCCGCGCGTTCTGGAAGAACGACGAGTTTGAGCGGCTGTTCGTCGAGGCGCGTACCACCCTGGATCAGGATACCCGCCTGAAGGCCTACAACAGAATGATGCAGATTTTCCATGACGAAGTCCCCGCCGTGACCTTGTTTGGATTGCCCAGTGTTTACGGGCAGAGCAAGAAGCTGGCCGGGTGGGAACCTTCCTCCGACAAGCTACTGCGTCTGCAGTCTGTGGAAATAGAATAACCGGGGCTCTGCCCCATGCCCCGGCGGGGAGAGTATCTCCCCCGGACCCCCATAATTATTGGGGTGCAGGACGTACCGTGTCCGCATTATGAGGGGGTTGAAGCCCCTTGGACCTCCAGTGGGCCGTGTGCGTTGGATATGAGGGGGCAGGGGGAATAATTCCCCCTACCGGGGGAGGTGTGGCAGCACCTCCCCCCACTAGAGCAATTTCAGCTTTGAAATCACTCATGGAATCGGGCAAGGCAAGATTCCACCGCGAAGACCCGTCCATTCCAGAAGTAGCTGCAATTCACTTGCGGTGTAACCACTTGAGAAACACGCCTGGATCGGTGCTTAAACACAAGTGAATTGTGCTTGCTCCTCACGGGCAGACGGTTGCTTACTCGCAGCCTCCGGACAATTTTAAAGTTGAAATGCTCTAGGATCTGAACCTGGTCAAACACGAGGAATGGTATGTGGTATTTCATATGGCGCAGAATACGCCTTATGCCGGTAACGCTTTTCCTGTTGATGCTGGTGGCCTTTGTTTCACTTCGGATGACGGGCGATCCTGTGGAAATCTACCTCGGCATCGACAGTACACCGGAACAGGTTCAGATTTTGACGGAAAAGCTGCACCTCGATAAATCCATCCCCATGCAATTTATATATTTTCTTGGTGATGTCGTGCGAGGAGACTTTGGGGAATCCCTGTGCTTCGGCGGTCCGGTCATGCCGATCATTATGGAGAAGCTGGGTGCAACCATGGAGCTTATTGGCTGGGGGATCGCTCTGGCCGTGGTTCTGGGGGTATTACTGGGCATTACCTGTGCCATATTCAAGGACAGGTTCACCGATTTTTTCATCAGCATTGTCGCCATTGCAGCTCAGTCCATGCCCAGTTTCTGGCTCGGTATTCTGCTTATCCAGATATTTTCGCTGAATCTCGGCTGGCTTCCCACTTCGGGGATGGGCGGGTTCAAGCATCTCATCATGCCTGCCGTGACCCTGGGCATGTTCCTGATGCCTAATTTCATCATGCTGACGCGCGCCAGTTTTCTGGAAACCATGCGGGAGCAGTACGTCATTACGGCCCGGGCAAAGGGTATGTCGGAAGCGCGTATTCTGTTCCGGCATGTACTGCCCAACGCCATCAGCCCGGTGATCACCTATTTGGGGCTGCAAATGGGCAGGTTGGTCGGCGGGTCGGTCATCACGGAGACCATCTTCGCCTGGCCCGGCGTCGGCCGCCTGATGATCAGCAGCATCTTCCAGCGGGATGTTCCCGTGGTCATAGCCTCGGTGTTCATCGTGTGTATTGCCATTACGGTGTGCAACCTGCTTGTGGACATCATCAACTCCCTGCTTGACCCCCGTATCCGGTTGGATTGACCCGGGGGTTCGGAAACGGAAAAGGGACTGCCCATGCGAAAGAGAAAACTGTTCGGCAAAAACACCAAGATGGTGATTGGCGGAATCATTGTTCTGCTCATCACACTCCTGGCTTTATTGGCCAATGTCGTTGCACCCTACGATCCCTATCAGCAGGATTTGATGAACAGGCTTTTGCCTCCCTGCTGGTATGAGGGCGGCAGTATGGCCCATCTGCTGGGCACGGACAATTACGGGCGCGACCTGTTGTCGCGGCTCATCTATGGTTCCCGTATCTCCATTCTTGTCGGGCTGAGCGCAACCCTGCTTTCCGGTATTTTGGGCACGGTGGCGGGCATGCTTGCCGGGTACCACCGGGGGAGGCTTGAGCAGGTCATCATGCGCCTGGCCGACGCGCACCAGGCTTTTCCTGCCATTCTGCTGGCCGTGCTCATTGTAGCCGCCGTGGGGGGAAGCACCACGAATCTCATCCTGGTGCTGGGAATTTCCGGCTGGATGGTTTACGCGCGTCTTGCCTACAGCATGACGCTCAGTTTGAAGGAGCGCCCCTTTGTGGAAGCTTCACTGTCGTTCGGAGCGCGTGATGCGCACATCATTTTCAAGCATATTCTGCCGCAGATGTTGCCGTTGCTGACGGTGATTTCCACCCTTCAGGTCGCACAGATGATATTGCAGGAAACGGCGCTCAGCTTTCTCGGGCTGGGTGTTCCCCCGCCCACGGCCTCGTGGGGAAACATGCTGGCGGAAGGGCGCGACCGGTTGTGGGTGGCTCCGTGGCTGGCGAACTCGGCGGGGGTATGTATCATTATGCTGGTATGGGGCGTCAATCTGCTCGGCAATGGTCTGAGAGAACACCTGGATCCGAAAAACAAACAGTTGTGACCCCGAAATTCATCACCCCAGACTTCCGCCTGCAGGCTGTTGCGGAAGGAATGCAGGAAACAAACGTGCCTATACTGTCCGTAAGAGATCTGAGCATATCCTTTGAAACCGACTATGGCTCCATGCTCGCGGTGGACGGCGTCAGTTTCGATCTGGACGCAGGGGAAATTATCGGCATCGTGGGGGAATCCGGCAGTGGAAAAAGCGTCGTCTCGCAGACGATCCTCCAGCTTGTTCCCTCTCCGCCCAGTTATGTGGAGCAGGGACAAATCCTGTTCAACGGCGAGGATTTGTTGACCAGTACGCCCGCGCGGATGCGGGAAATCCGGGGAAACGACATTTCCGTCATTTTTCAGGAACCCATGACCTCTCTGAACCCCTTGCTCAAAATCGGCACGCAGGTCATGGAACCCATGCTGCTGCACCAGGGGCTTCCCAAAAAACAGGCCGAAGCGCAGGCCAGAGAGCTGCTGGCGCGTGTGGGTTTTCCTCACCCCGAGCACATCATGAGGGAATATCCGCACCGGCTGTCCGGCGGGATGCGCCAGCGGGTGATGATCGCTATGGCACTGGCGTGCAGGCCCAAGGTGCTTATCGCGGATGAGCCGACTACAGCCCTTGATGTGACGATCCAGGCCCAGATCTTTGATCTGCTTGAGAGTCTGCGCCGGGAAATGAACATGGCTGTGATTCTTATCACGCATGATCTTGGCGTTGTCGCGGACATGGCAGACAAGGTCATGGTCATGTACAGCGGCAGAACCATGGAAAGCGGCCCCGCCGCCTCACTGCTGAGCGTTCCCCTGCATCCCTACACAAAGGGGTTGATGCGCTGCATTCCGCCGATAGATGAAGACGTCGCGCATCTGTCCACCATTGAGGGCACTGTGCCCAACGCCTACCGTATGCCGCCGGGTTGTCCCTTCCATCCTCGTTGCCCGGACGCCTTCGAGACCTGCGCCCGGATTCGGCCAGAACTCCGGGAGGCCGGGCCCGGCCATCGACTGGCCTGTCACCTTACCGAAGGAAACAACTCTGAAGGAGAAGGCAATGTCTGAACTTCTCTCTGCTCCCGTCCATAACAGCCTGTCCGCTGCGGAAGACGCGCTGCCCCTTGTGCGGGTTGAACATCTGGTCAAGTATTTTCCTGTCGGGCGCGGCTCGGGAAAGAGGAACGTGGTGCAGGCCGTGTCGGATGTTTCTTTTGATATCCGCCGCCATGAAACGCTGGGTGTGGTGGGGGAGTCCGGCTGCGGCAAGTCCACCACCGGCCGTCTGATCCTGCAGCTCGTCAGACCCACGAGCGGAGCGGTATATTTTGAAGACAGAAATCTGTGCACACTGCCCGCTGAAGAGTTACGGCGGGTGCGCCTGGACATGCGCATGATATTCCAGGACCCGTTCAGTTCCCTGGATCCGCGTCAGACTGTGGAAAAGATCATTGCGGAGCCTATGGAGATAGCCGGAAGGGATGCGAAAGAGCGCCGGGAGATCGTGCGGGAGCTTCTCCCCACTGTGGGGCTTGCGGATTACCATGCCACGCGGTATCCGCACGAATTTTCCGGCGGGCAGCGCCAGCGCATAGGTATAGCGCGTTCCCTGGTGTTGAACCCCAAGTTCATTGTGTGCGATGAACCTGTCTCCGCGCTGGATGTTTCGGTGCAGGCGCAGATCATCAACTTGCTGAAAGGTCTACAGGAAAAATTTTCTTTGACTTACATATTCATATCCCATGATCTGGCAGTGGTGCGCCATATTTCGGATCGCGTCGCTGTCATGTATCTGGGCAAAATGATGGAGCTGGCGAATAAAAGAGAACTTTTCACGCATCCCTTACATCCGTATACACTGGCGCTGCTGTCGGCCATTCCCAACAGCGAA
>JAEXGX010000330.1 GCA_023450535.1 Pseudomonadota bacterium
CATCCAAAACAACCTCCTGCCTGACACTGATGTCGGCTTTTCCATGCAGCCTGTCTTTGCGCCCTATGGCAACACGCCGGACATTCTGGAACTGGCGGACAAGGTGCGCGCCCTGGCAAAGGAAGAACTGGGCCTGGAACTGGGCTACAGACACGCGATAGGCGGCAATGACACCAGCTTCAGCGCCGAATGCTGCCCCTCGCTGGACGGCTTCGGGCCCGGATGCGTTGCCATGCACTCGGCAGACGAATATCTGCCCGTTCATACCCTGGCTCCCCGCCTTTATATCCTGCTGCGCACCCTTCGGGAAATCTGTCTCGGCCGCTTTGTTCCGCTGAACCGCCACGAGAGAAAGGAGAAAAGGGCATGACCGGAAACCGCGATTTTGTCAGCGGAATTGCACTGATTATTGTCAGCTCCGTTCTTTTCTTCCAGACCCTGGGCGGAGGAATCATCCTGTTTGAGGATGATATCGATCCCATGATCTACCCCCGCGTCATCACCGTGATGCTGGGCATCCTGGGGGCGGTTATAAGCCTCCGGGGCCTGCGCAGGGGAGGCAGCACGCCGGACATGCCCGTTTTCACCCGCAGAACTGTGGGCGTCGCCGTTGTCCTGCTGGTCTACGCGGGCGTCTTCAACATCCTGGGCTTTGCGCTTTCCAGCATTTTCGCGGGCTGCTCCGTGGCCTTCATCATGGGCTGGCGGCGTCCGATTCCCCTGGCTGTCGTCAATATTGTCGCGGTGGCGCTTATCTGGGTCCTGTTTGTCAAGTGTCTGCGCATTCCCCTGCCCACGGGAACGCTGTTCTGGTAGAGCGGCGGATCCTGAAAGGCCTTCTGTTCACACATGAGGAAGGATTGACAGCAATGGATATGATCTGGGCCGCGGTTGCGGAAATGTTTTCCCCTGTTCCTCTGTTCATGAACTTTCTTGGCGTTCTCATCGGAATGGTGATCGGCGCTCTGCCGGGGCTGGGTTCCGTGGTGGCGGTTTCCATCTGCCTGCCCTTCACCTTCGGCATGGCCCCGCTTCAGGCCATGGCCCTGCTGCTGGGCGTATACTGCGGCTCTACCTGCGGCGGCAGCATCGCCGCCGTGCTGATTAATACGCCGGGGACACCCCAGTCCGCCTGCACGGCTCTTGACGGCTATCCTCTGGCCAGACAGGGCAAGGGCGGCATCGCTATAGGCTGGGTGGTGGCGGCGTCCATTTTCGGCGGCATTTTTTCCTGCCTGGTGCTTGTCCTTGCCGCCCCGTCCGTGGCCTCCTTCGCGCTGCGTTTCGGCCCGTTGGAAACCTTCGGCCTCATCCTGATGGGTTTTACCTGCATTTCCAGCGTATCCGGCAAGAATCTGCTCAAGGGCCTTGCCGCAAGCATGATCGGCCTTTTGCTGGCCTGCGTGGGCGCATCTCCCTTTACCGGGGACATGCGCTTCACCTTCGGGCTTTTTGCCCTGCACAGCGGCATGGATGTCGTACCCGTTATTGTCGGGGTATTCGCTCTTTCAGAAATTATTGACCGGGCGGAACGCATGCTGCATGAAGCGCCCGTTGAAATCATTCGCTCCAATATTGTGAAGATGCCGCGCCTGCGGGACTGGAAAGGCCGCGTGGGCGGACTGATCAAATCCTCCGTCATCGGCACGTTCATCGGCATCCTGCCGGGCACGGGTTCCACAACCGCCGCCTTTATCAGCTACAGCGAAGCAAGGCGCACGTCTCCCCGCCGGGAAGCTTTCGGCACGGGGGAACCGGACAGCATCATCTCCGCCGAAGCAGCCAACAACGCCGTCACCGGCGGGGCTCTGGTGCCTTCCCTGGCTCTGGGCATCCCCGGAGACCCCGTAACCGCCATCATGCTGGCGACCTTTGTGCTGCACGGCATCACGCCGGGCGTCCGGCTGATGCAGGACAACCCCACCATTGTCTACGGCATTTTCATTGCCCTCATCATCGCCAATCTGCTCATGTGGCCCGCGTGCAGCCTGACCACACGGCTTTTTCATTATCTGCTGAAACTGCCCGAGCCGCTGCTTATGGGCATCGTGACCGTTCTCTGCGTACTGGGTTCCTACGGCACGCGCGGCAACATCAACGACGTGACAGTCACCGTCTGCGTGGGCATCGCGGCGTATCTGCTGCGCCGTGGAGGCTTCCCCATGCCGCCCGCGCTGATCGCCTTTGTGCTTGGCCCGCAGTTTGAAATGAGCATCAATCAGATGGCGCTGTACAGGGGAGATCAAAGCTGGCCCTCCTACATCATGTCCTCCCCCATCGCCCTCTGCCTTTTCGGCGTCACAGCACTGCTTCTCTGTCTGCCGCATCTCCAGCGGAGAAGAGAAAAAGGATGCGCCGCAAACTGAATCGATCAACCTTTATCAGAAGGAGCAGAAGAATGAAACGCATCCTGAAACCGGCGGCTCTCGCGTTTGCCTGCGCCCTGCTGGCGACGGGCCCGGCCCTCGCCGCCTACCCCGATCATCCCATCACCATGATTGTACCCTTCGCCGCCGGCGGCAGCAACGACCTGCCCGCCCGCGTCCTGGCCGACATGCTGGAAAAAAAGCTGGGCCAACCCGTTGTAGTGCAGAATGTGGTCGGAGCAGGGGGCACGCAGGGAACCACCCAGATTGCGCAGGCCAAACCGGACGGCTACACCATAGGCTTTGATCCCACCGGCGCCCTCTGCCTTCAGCCGCACATGAACAAACTGGAGTATGGGGTCGACAGCTTCCAGTTCCTCGGCATCGTCACCCAGCAGCCTGTGGTCATGATGACCCCCAAGAATGCCCCGTGGAAAAATCTGGAAGAGATGGTGGAAATCGTCAAGAAGGAACCCGGCAAATACATTGTGGGCATTTCCGGCCGCGGCAACATGAGCCATGTGCCGGTGCTGGCGCTGGCCAGGCACTACGGCCTGCAGCTGCGTTATGTCACCTACCGTTCCACGCCGGAAATCATGAAGGAAATGGCGGCGGGCCGTCTGCATTTCCACGCTGACAATCCGGTGGCGCTTTCCCAGTACGAAGTGTACGGGCTGATTCAGTTCTCGGACAGGAAGGTGGGCAATCTGCCCATGCCCAATTCCGCGGATATCGGTCTGAACAGGAACTTCGTCATGTGGCAGGCATGTATTGCGCCCAAGGGCCTTCCCGCCGACGTGACAAAAACGCTGGTGGACGCCCTGAGCGAAGTGGCGCACTCGCCAGAATACGCGGAAGCCGTGCGCAAACTGAGCGTCAACCCATGGTGGATGGGCCCCGATGAGGCGCAGGCCTTCTATGCCGAGGAATTCGCGGCCTATGGCGAAGCGCTGAAGGAAGCTCTGGGAAAGTAACGCCTTTTAACATTACCGGAGGCTCATCATGAAAAAGTCATCCTGGCTTCTTGCCGCTTTTCTGACTGTGACTCTCGGCGCGGGAGCGGCCCCGGCCGCAGATTATCCCATAAAACCAATCACTCTGATGACCGCGTTCGACGCAGGCGGTGGCAGCGACGTCAGTCATCGGCTTATTGAAAAGTTCGCTCGCGGCGTCATTTCCAAACCCATTGTGATCACCTACCGGCCCGGCGCGGGCGGCGAGGTGGGCTGGACATGGCTGGTCGGCGCCAAACCGGACGGCTATACCATAGGAGGATGCGATCTGCCCCATATCGTCCTGCAGCCCATGCTGCGCGCCGAAGGTCAGCCCGGCTACCAGACCGACCAGCTCAACCCCCTGTGCTGTCTCGTCTTTGATCCCGATATCGTCATGGTGCGGGAAGACAGTCCCTTCAAAACCTTTGCGCAACTCGTCGAACACGCCAAGGCTAACCCGAGTACGGTCAAGGTGGGCACGGTGGGCAAACTGACCGGTGACCATCTTTTCCTCATGCAGATTGAAAAGCTGACCGGCGTGAAGTTCGCCCAGGTTCCCTATACCGGCGGCGGCAAGGTGGCGCCCGCCCTGCTCAGCGGCGAGGTGGACTGCTATTTCGGCTCCACGTCCAACTTCCTGCGCATGGAAAAGGCGCGCGGCCTGGCACTTGCCACAAAGGAACGCTACAGCCTGGCTCCGGACGTCCCCACCTTCGCCGAACTGGGATTTCCTCTGGAATCCGCCAAGTACCGCGGTATCGCCACTCCGCAGAAATTCCCCAGGGAAGCGCAGGAGTATCTTGAAGCCAAGCTCGCGGAAGTGTGCGCCAACCCCGAATACATGGAAAGCGTGCGCGGCGCGGGCCTGACCCCCTTCTACACGAACGGTGGGGAGTTCGGCGAAATCATCCGGCGTGAACAGGCCAAGGCACGGGAGATTCTCAAAAGTTACGGCCTGCTGAAGTAGTCTTTTCCCGGAGGGCGCGGCCCTCCGGGAACTTCCCTTCAGGGAGGCGGAGGCCGCGCGACCTCCACAGACACACCGCTCCGGAAACACAGAGAGACGCGTATGTTTGATCCGTGGTTTGTTTTCTCCCATCTTCTTGATCCTGTGACCATGCTGCTCATGGCCCTGAGCGCCTGTTTCGGCATCATCATGGGGGCAATCCCCGGCCTCTCCGGAACACTGGGCATCGCTCTGCTGCTGCCCTTCACCTTCGGCCTTGAACCGGGCCTGGCCCTGCTCATGCTCGGTGCCGTCTACTGCGGCTCGGAATACGGCGGGAGCATCCCTTCCATCCTCATCAATACGCCGGGAACGGCAGCGGCCCTGTGTACGACCTTTGACGGGCATCCCATGGCCCGGAACGGACAGGCGCAGAAAGCCCTGCTTACCGCGCTGCTCTCTTCCGTGTTCGGCGGCCTGTTCGGGGTCTGCTCCCTGGTTTTCCTCTCCGTTCCGCTGGCCCGTGTGGCCATGAGCTTCGGCGCGCCCGAACAGTTCTGGCTCTGCGTCTTCGCGCTGACCATCATCGCCTCGCTCTCCTCCGGCCATGTGCTCAAGGGCATCATAGGCGCGCTTCTCGGCCTGCTTTTGGCCTGCGTGGGCATGGACCCGATCACCGGCATCCCCCGCTTCACCTTCAATACCATGGAGCTGATGAACGGAATCAACGTGGTTCCCGCGCTCATCGGACTGTTCGCCATCCCTCAGGCCCTCATGCTGATCAGTTCGGGGGAAGGCAGGAGTGGCATGGCCCCCTACCGCCCCGCGCCCGGCGTGTTCCTGCAGACGCTCAAAGACTTTTTCAGACGTATCTGGGTGGTGGGAATTTCCGGCGTGGTGGGCCTGATCATCGGCATCATGCCCGGCGCAGGCGGCAACATCGCCTCCTTTATTGCCTACAACGAAACCAAACGATTTTCCAAGCATCCGGAAAAGTTCGGAACCGGGATCATGGAAGGAATCATAGCGCCGGAAGTATGCAACAACGCTGTGGTGGGAGGAGCGCAGATTCCCATGCTCACGCTGGGTATCCCCGGCAGCGCTCCGGCCGCCGTCATGCTCGGCGCACTGATGACGCACGGGCTGAAGCCGGGCTTCGCCCTGTTCACAGAGCAAAGTAACGTGGTGTTCACCTATTTCATCGGGCTGTTTCTCGCCAACATCATGATCCTGATCCTCGGCCTGGCCCTCATCCGTATCTTCGTCCGGGTGCTTCAGGTTCCCCAGAATTTCCTGTTCGCGGCGATTGTGGCGATGTCCGTGGTCGGCGCGTATTCCATCAACAACGCGGTCATGGATGTGCTTTCCATGTGTATTGCCGGACTGATCGGCTATGCGCTCATCCGCTTCAGGTTCGGTGTTGCGCCCATGGCGCTCGGCCTTATCCTGGGCAGCACGATGGAAGAAGGCTTCAAACTCTCGCTGCACCTTGGTGCAGCCGAAGGCAATGTGCTTCTGTTCTTCTTCTCCAGACCACAAAGCCTCGTACTCATTGCCTTGACCTTCCTCTCGCTTGGGTACTCAGTTTGGAAAGAAATTTCCGCAATGCGCAAAGCTTGACGCGTACTCAAATGCCTTAGAGCAGGAGATCTCCACTCAACAGGTGTCATAACGAAGGAGTTCAACGTGAACAACAGCCGTAGTGTAGATATTACCAGTGCAGCCGTCATCATGCTGCTCTGTCTTGTGCTCTATTCGCAGCTTGAAGGGATCCCTGTGGAGGGGCTGCTTTTCCCCATGAGCATCATATATCTGCTCATGGGGTGTTGCGTACTGCTTGTGGGGATGACGCTGTCCTCCCCCAAGGAAAACGTGAATTTTTTTGTAGGCATTTCTCCTGCCCACTGGTATGTTGTCACTGCGATATATCTGGTATGGATTTTAGGATCCATGTATGTATCATTCAAAATATTTATGAGTATTGGTATGTTTGTAACTCTCTTTATCATGGAAGAAACACATTCACTAAAGAAAATTTTTATTAATTTTGTTTTTATTTTGTGCACTATGGCCTTCTTTCAAATCTTTTTTACCAATATCATGCATATATACTTTCCTGAACCAATCTTTGAATAACAGTTACACAGAAATACATATATTACTATCTGCAACAAGGATCCTGGGGAAACGTTTCCCCAGGAGCCTTGTTGCAGATAAACACTATTTTCAAGGCAATCCGTCTACCTTCCCAGGGTCGCTATCTTGCGGCCCAACTCGCCGGAAATGGCGAGCACGCCCTTCAGATCTTCCCCGGCCTCGTTCATCAGGCGCGACGTTTCTTCCGCCACCTTGCCCACGGATTCAATATTCCCGGTAATGCCCACGCTGATCTCGGACTGGGAGCGGCTGACTCCGGAAATATTGTCTACCTGGACTGCGCTTTCGTCCACGGTCTTCACGATCTCGCGCAACGATTCGCCCGCCTGGGCGGCCAGCTCCGCCGAGCGTTCCACAATGCGCACGGTGTTTTCCATCATATGGATATTGTCCCGCGTGCCGAGCTGAATGGTCTTGACCACTTCGTCCACTTCCTGCGTGGCCTTCATGGTCTTTTCCGCCAGTTTGCGCACTTCGTCAGCAACCACCGCGAACCCGCGTCCGGCTTCGCCCGCACGGGCGGCCTCAATGGCCGCGTTGAGCGCCAGCAGATTAGTCTGATCCGCGATATCCGTGATGACATTCATGATATGTTCGATGCCCTCGGCCTTTTCCCCCAGGCTGTTCAGGCTCGCCTTCAGGGCTTCGGCGCTGTGGTTCACCTCGAAAATAGATTCCGTCACGCCGCCGACCACCTGC
>JAEXGX010000401.1 GCA_023450535.1 Pseudomonadota bacterium
CTCCTGGACAAGGTATCCCAGATCGTCGGCCTGAGAAAAGAAAACGAAGAACTGCGCGCGCCGTCGTATTTTTCCGGACTAAGTTCCCCGGCATCACTTGAACTGCGCGCTCTAGTGGAACGCCTGGCGCCCAGTGAAGCCACGGTATTGCTTTCCGGCGAAACCGGAGCGGGTAAAACCGCACTGGCGCGAACCATCCACAACTTGTCGTCGCGCGCGGGCGGCCCCTTTGTCGAGGTGACTTGTTCTTCGCTCGCTGATACGCTGTTTGAGTCCGAGGTGTTCGGGCATGTCCGGGGTGCGTTCACTGGAGCGGTGAAGGACAAGCCCGGCAAATTTGAATTGGCAGAAGGGGGAACACTGTTTCTTGACGAGATCGGTGAGCTTTCCGCGTCTTCACAAGCCCGTCTGCTGCAATTTCTGGAAAACAGGACAGTGGAACGGGTTGGGGCCAATCAGGCGAAACGTCTGGACGTGCGCGTCATCGCCGCGACCAACAGAGATTTGGCCGTTTCGGTGCAGGAGGGAAATTTTCGCGAGGATCTCTATTACCGCCTGAATGTGTTTGAATGCCGCGTTCCTCCCTTGCGTGAGCGGCGGGAGGATATCCCCTTTCTCGCCCGGCGTTTTTTGCAGGAGGCCGTGCGGCGTAACTCTTTGGCGGAAGAACCCTGTTTGCCCGGTGAAATTCTGGCGAAACTGTGTCTTTATGAATGGCCGGGAAATGTGCGGGAACTGCGCAACGCCATGGAGCGGGCCGCTGTGCTTGCGGCCGGGCGCGAGGTGACTGTGGGAGATTTTCCGACTGGTTTGGCTGCCGCTTTGGAGCTTGCTCCGGGCCGTGAAGGGAGTGGTACCTCGCATTTTCCCACCTTGCGCGATGTGGAGGAAGCCCATATCCGCCGGGTGCTGAGCATGGGGGTCAGCATGGAGCGGGCCGCCGAGATGCTGGGCATCAACAGCGTGACACTGTGGCGTAAACGCAAGGAGATGGAAGGGCGGGAGAAGAGCGGACTGATGGAGCAGGCCGTTGCAAAAGGCGTTTGACAGCGCCCGTTTTGCCCGGCTACCTTCATCGTTTACGGAGGATTCATGACGGTTGTAACGTGTTCCCCGGATTTCAGTCAGACCTGGCTTCAGATTCACGGCGTTCGCTGGCTGGATATGCTGCTTGCCGAACGGGGGCTGTCCACACACACAGTGGATGCCTACCGACAGGATCTGCGCGCGCTCGGAGAATTTTGCGAGGAAAGCGGAATCCGTCCGGGCGACGGTGAAAAACCTCCGCTTTTTGACGATCAAAGTCTGCTGCTGTTCATTGTATGGCTGCGCCGCAGAGGAGACGGGCACCGCACGCTTGCCCGGCGGCTTTCCTGCCTGCGCGGTTTTCTGGGCTGGTGCGCGGAAGAAAGGTTGATTGAAGGCAATCCCGCCGCATTGCTTGATGGCCCTAAACTGCCGCAATTAATTCCCAACGTGCTTACTGTGGATGAAGTGCGTGCTCTGCTTGCCGCCCCAGACGGGGTTTCTCCGCTTGGCCGCCGCGACCGGGCCATGCTGGAGCTCATGTATGCAGCCGGGTTGCGGGTTTCGGAAGTGACGGGGTTGAAGCCGCTGGATGTGGATTTTCAGCGGGGCGTGGTGCGGGTGTTTGGCAAGGGGCGCAAGGAACGTCTGGTGCCCCTGCATGACCGCGCCGTGGACATGTTGCGCGCGTACCTTGTGGAATGCCGCCCTCTGTTCGCGCCCCAGGCCGATGCTTTTTTCCTCAACCGTTCGGGCACGGGGCTGACCCGGCAGGCCGTATGGAAAATCATCAAGAGACACGCGCTTGCCGCAGGTATCGTCAAGGATATTTCGCCCCATACCTTGCGCCACAGCTTTGCCACACATTTGCTCGAAGGCGGAGCGGATCTGCGCACTGTGCAGCTTTTGCTGGGCCACAGCGACCTTGCGGCCACGGAATTGTACACGCACATTGGCGCACGCCATTTACGCGAGGTGTTTGCGCGCTGCCACCCCCGCAATTCCGAATCCGGCAATTTCACATCCCGTAACCTTGAAACGGACGTGACAGAAATGGCACAAGATTTTTCTGGAGATGTTTCCCGCCTGAAAAGAGGACACGCATGAAAGTTACCGCCATTACCTGTCACCAGAATGCCGATTTCGATGCGCTGGCTTCGCTGATCGGAGCGTCGCTGCTGTATCCGGGGGCCATGCTCATTTTTCCCGGCACCCAGGAAAAAGCTCTCCAGCAATTTTACGAGGACGCCCTGCGCTGGCTGTATGATTTTGTTCCCCCCAGAGAAGCGGATCTTTCTCAGGTGGAGCGCCTTGTTATCGTGGATGCGCGTCAGGCAGAGCGTATTCCTCATGTTCGTTCCTTGCTGGAACGCCCCGGAGTGGAAATCCATATATGGGATCATCACCCATGTGGCGGGGAGTGCATCCGGGCGGAGGAGGAACATGTGGAAATGCTGGGCTCTACTTGTACCTTGCTGGCCCGCGCCCTGTGCGAGCGGGGCATTCCCTTGCGCTGCGAAGAGGCGTCGCTGCTTGGTCTGGGAATTTATGGCGACACCGGAGCGTTTACCTATGTCTCCACCACGCCGGAAGATTTCGCCGCTGCTTCCTGGCTGATGGGCAAAGGCATGGATCTCGCTCTGATCTCCGGCCTGGTCCGGCACGATTTGACGCGTGAACAGTTAAAAGCGCTCAACGAGCTTCTGGAAAGCGCGGAACTGCATGACCTTGGCGGCGTGTCTCTGGCTTTGGCCTCTGCTTATATGGATCACTATATGAGCGACTTCGCAACGTTGGCTCCGCGCTTTATGGATATGCAGCCTTGCAAGGTATTTTTTGCTTTGGGGGCCATGGAAGATATGGTGCAGGTGGTGGCCCGCAGTCAGGTGGAGAGCATCGACGTAGGGCAGGTATGTACGCAACTTGGCGGTGGCGGGCATCGTTATGCCGCTTCCGCCTCGGTGCGGGACAAAAGCCTCCCTGAATTGCGGGACGCCATTCTTTCGCTGGTGTCCATCCAGGCCAATCCGGAACGAACCGCCGCCACGCTGATGTCGTCGCCCGTGGTTGGAGCCAGAGAGAGCGGTACTCTGGAACAGGCGGAGTCGGTCATGGCTCGTTACGGCCTCAAGGCCGTGCCCGTGCAGGACTCCGCCGGACGCTGCGTGGGGCTGCTTGAATACCAGCTCACAGTCAAGGCGCTTTCCCACGGGCTTGGGACCGCGCGCGTGGCGGACTATATGCAGCGCGCGTTCCAGGTGGTGTCGCGCCAGGCAGGACTACAGGCGCTTATGGATATCATCGTGGGCGCGCGGCAGCGTCTGGTGCCCGTTGTGGATGCGGATGCGGGACCGGACGGAGAGCTTGTGTCCGCAGATGGGCAGACGCCCGACGCGCTTAATACCCTGCCGTTGATCGGCGTGGTCACCCGTACGGATCTGATCCGCCTGTTCATGGATGACGGTGAGATTCGCCTGCCGCAGCCTCGCCAGAAAAAGGAACGCCGCCGTAGCCTCGCCGGACTTATGAAAAGCGTTCTGCCCGGCCCCTGCCTCACCCTGTTGCGTATTGCCGGAGAACTTGGCGCGGCGCGTAGCGTCAACGTGTACGTGGTGGGTGGTTTCGTGCGGGATCTGCTCATGGATCGCCGCAAGGGCCGTTGGCCGCGCATGGATGTGGATCTGGTGGTGGAAGGGGGCGCGCTTCCTTTTGCCCGTGCTCTGGCGGAAAGGATGGGCGGCAGGGTGCGCGAACACCGGGCGTTCATGACGGCGCTGGTGCTTTTCCCTCTGCGCGCCATTGACCCCGACGCTCCTGAAAGAGAGGAATTCCGGGTGGATGTGGCCACGGCGCGCCTGGAATACTATAGCTCTCCCGCTGCCTTGCCCACGGTTGAGCTTTCCTCCATCAAGATGGATCTGTACCGCCGGGATTTCACCATCAACGCCATGGCCGTTCAGCTCAACGACAAGAATTTCGGCCTGCTTGCCGATTTTTTCAACGGGCAGGAAGATATCCGTCAGAAGCGTATTCGTGTGCTGCACGCCCTGAGTTTTGTCGAGGACCCCACCCGTGCGTTGCGCGCCGTGCGCTTTGAGCAGCGCTATGGATTCCGGATCGGGCCACAGTGTGATCGGCTGATCCGCAATGCGCTGGAACTTGGCCTGATGGAGCGCCTGTCCGGCGCGCGCGTGTGCAACGAACTGGAGCTGATGCTTGAGGAAGAGGCTCCCTTCAACTGTTTCAGCCGTATGCAGGAATTCGGCATGCTTGAGGCCGTGCATGCCGATCTGGACATGCCGCCCTGGAAAGCCGAACTGTTGCGCACCACGCTGGATGTGTTCGACTGGTACAGGCGCTTGTATCAGGACGAAATCCCCGACCCTCTGTTGCTGTGCCTGCTGGCTCTGTGCCGGAACAGCTCCGCGCAGATGCTCGGGGAGGTTTTGCAGCGCCTGGATCTGCCGGAAAAACGAGCCGCACGCCTGAAGGAAGTCCGCACGGCGATCATGAGCGCTCTGCCGAAAGTGTTGGCCTGGCAGAAGGAAGAGGGCCGCCCTGGTGAACTGCACCGTATCCTGCGCCGGGTTCCTCTTGAGGGTCTGTTGTATCTGGTAGCCAGAGTGGAAGATGATGAATTGCGCAAGAAACTGACGCATTACGTCTATCGTGAGCGTTTGATCACCCTTGAAATCAACGGGGAAGATTTGCGGAATATGGAACTTGAGCCCGGTCCCGCGTATGGGCGGATTCTGGATATGGTGCTCATGGCCCGGCAAAATGGCGAGATAGCGGGCCGTGAAGAACAGTTGCGTTACGCCGGAGAACTTGTGGCATCCGGATACGGGATGGAGAACGCCTGAAGGGGGGAGCGGGGCTGCTGACTTTATCAGCCACTCCGAAAATTGCGGGTAGGCTGCGGCTTTGCCGCGCCGTAAAGCGAGCGATTTTCGTGTCTTTCCGCCAAGCCTCTTTGCGGCTTAGACGGCGCAAATTCCGCGAAGCGGGGTTTGTCATCAGTCTGGAGCGTTCTTTCCCCAAAAACACTGGGGGGATGGTATCTCTGATGAAATCCACTACAAAACCGTGCAAAGGCAACATGCCGGGAACGTGAAAGTTGTCTGCTCTGCCGGAAAAATGAAAAAGGGTATTCCCGGGCCGCTTGCCGCCAAGCTTCGGTCATGTTAGAGAAAGAAACGCCATCGGGTCGGTTTGTCGGCAGGTCGCTCGACAGACTTGATAACTGGCGAGAACGAAGGTGCATAAGGTTTTTAAAGGTTTGCGGATGGCAAAAGACATTTGGGCTCCTTGGCGTATCGATTATATTCTCGGGCCGAAATCCGGCGAGTGCGCGTTCTGTCTTCCTCTTATGGCTTCTGGGCCGGAACGGGATGAGGATGACCGGCGTCGCCTTGTTGTCTGGCGCGGACGCAGGCTCTTTGTGATGCTCAACCGTTACCCGTATGCGGCGGGGCATCTGATGGTCATTCCCTACAGGCATGTGCCGGATATTACCGAACTTGACGCCGAAGAAAGCGCGGAAATGATGGAACTGGTTCAGCTTTCCTGCCGCGCACTGCGCGAGTTTTGCTGCCCGCAGGGTCTCAATGTGGGGCTTAACCTCGGAGAGGCCGCCGGGGCGGGTATTCGGGAGCATGTGCACATGCACGTCGTTCCGCGTTGGAACGGCGATTCTTCGTTTATGGCGGTATTGGACGACGTGCGGGTCATTCCCGAACATCTGGACAGAACGCGGGAACGTCTGCATCCTGTGTTCAGACGACTTGGGAGTGCCCCCGGGCAGATCGCGTGACGCCCGCAAGGGCATAGAAAGGAGTGGAAATGCGCTATATCAAGGTATTCCTGCTGGTACTGGTCTTTTTTTTCGTTATGATGTTCTTTGTGCAGAACCAGGGGTCGTTCTCTGATCCTGTGGTATTGCGCCTTGACCTGCTTTTCCTGACGCCCATGGAATCCATTCCCATGCCGCTGTACTCGCTCATGCTGATTTGTTTCGCGCTGGGTGGGCTTATGGTTCTGCTTATGCTCATGTGGGATCGCATGACCACCACCGGCTGTCTTGCCGGTGCCCGTCGCCGCATCACTTCTCTGGAAAAGCAGCTGAAGGCCGCCCATGAATCAGCCGCTGCCGAAAAGGAAAAACTCCTTGCGGAGAAGGCTGAACTTCAGGCCGCGCTTGAAGCAGCCGAGCAGCGCGCCGCCAGGGCAAGCGCTTCTTCCTCCCTTGACTCTCTCGATTAGTTCTCCCTTTCAGGGGTGAAAAGATTGCAAGGGTACGCTCACGCATACCCTTGCAATCTTTTTTTCAGACCAGCGTTTATGGCTTTCCGCCGGAAGAGAGGGAACGCTTCTGCGGAATATGATATCGTCAACCAGCTTTTTTCGGAGATGGTCATGGAAAAGGCGGATCAGCCCAAGCTGACTCCCATGTATGAGCAATATCTCAAGGTCAAGGCCGAGTACCCCGATGCTCTGTTGTTTTATCGTATGGGAGATTTTTACGAGATGTTCTTTGAGGATGCCGAGGTGGCGTCCCGCGAACTACAGCTTACCTTGACCAGCCGCAACCGCAGCGGGGACGACAGCATCCCCATGTGCGGCGTCCCTTGGCACGCAGCGGAAGCCTATATTTGTCAGCTGGTGGATAAGGGGTACAAGATTGCCGTGTGCGATCAGGTGGAAGACCCTCGTGCGGCCAAAGGCCTTGTCAAGCGTGCCGTGACGCGCGTGGTGACGGCGGGCACAACCCTGGAAGACGCAAATCTGGTGGCGAAATCCCACAATTACCTTGGTGCGCTGATCTGGAATGACGAACGCGGCGCGGGGGGCTTTGCCTGGATGGATGTTTCCACAGGAGCGTGGTCTGGGCTCCAGTCTTCCCGCGAGCCCGAGTTGTGGCAATGGGTGTTCAAGCTTGCGCCTCGCGAGCTGCTTCTTGCTGAACAGGCCAAGGCTCCGGCCCACCTCAACCTGCAAACAGGCACGCAGGTGGTGCGTGTGCCGTGGCAAAGCCACTTTGAACCCAAAAAAGCTCTGAACCGCGTACTCAAGGCCCAGGGCGTGGCCGAACCGGGGGCGCTGGGGCTGGACAAACGGCCCGAGCTGGCCCAAGCGTGCGGGGCGCTTGTCGCGTATCTTGAACAGACTCAGAAGCAGGATTCCGGCCACCTTGCCCCTTTTCATCCTCTGGATATGGGGCGCTTCATGGTGCTGGACGAAGTTACGGAACGTAATCTTGAATTGTTCCGGCGTCTTGATGGACGTAAAGGGGTGGGAACGCTGTGGCAGGTGCTGGATCAGACCCGAACCCCCATGGGGGGCAGACTTCTGGAAGAACGTTTGCGTTATCCTTGGCGTGATCTTTCCCTTATCGCCGAGACGCAGGCCGTAGTTGCCCATATGGCGGAAAAATCCGTTATGCGCGCGGAGTTGCGCCGGGCGCTGGACGACGTGCATGATATGGAACGTCTTTCCACGCGCATTTTCCTGAATCGTTGCCAGCCTCGTGATCTCGCTGCGTTGCGCGACAGCCTGAATGCCTTGCCTGCCGTGAAAAAAGCAGTGTTGAACACGAAGGATTTTTCTGAATTGCCCAGCGCCGAAGAGGCGCGTGGCGACTTTCTGCCTCCCGCCCTGTTTCGGTTGATCCGCCGTTGGGATGGTATGGAGGATCTTGCTGATTTGCTGGAAAAGGCACTGGTGGATGAGCCTCCCCTGCAAGTTACCGATGGCGGCCTGTTCCGATCCGGATACAATGCCGAACTGGATGAACTGCTGGAGCTGGTCGAACACGGAGAAAGCCGCCTTCAGGCGCTCCTTGCGGCGGAACAGCAGGCGTGCGGCCAGCCTAAGATGAAAATGGGCTACAATCGGGTTTTCGGGTATTACTTTGAGCTCAGCCGTTCCCGGCAGACTCAGCTCCCCGAGCGCTTTGAACGCCGCCAGAGCTTGGTCAACGCAGAGCGTTTCACCACGCCGGAACTCAAGGAATTGGAAGAGAAGTTGCTTTCCGCTGCGGAATCGCGCAAGAGCCTGGAATATCGTCTGTATCAGGACTTGCGGAGCAGAATCGGGGAGGCTCGTGAACGTCTGCTGTTCATGGGGGATCTGCTGGCCTGGGTAGACTACTGGCAATCCCTTGGAGAAAGCGCAGCCCGCCTCGACTGGTGCCGTCCGGTTCTGCACGAGGAGGGGGAGATCCGCATCAAGGAAGGACGGCACCCCGTGGTGGAAACTGTCACCGGGCGTTCTTCCTTTATTCCGAACGATTTGTATATGGATGACGAGCGGCGTCTGCTGCTCATTACCGGACCGAACATGGCGGGGAAATCCACTGTGCTGCGGCAGACGGCCATAATCTGCATCCTTGCCCAGATGGGCTCGTTCGTACCCGCAGGCGAAGCCCGTATCGGACTGGTGGATCGTGTCTTCTCCCGTGTGGGAGCGTCGGACAATCTCTCGCAAGGGCAGAGCACCTTCATGGTGGAAATGATGGAAACCGCCCGTATCCTGCGTCAGGCGACCAAGCGCAGCTTGGTCATTCTCGATGAAATAGGGCGCGGAACAAGCACCTTTGACGGACTGGCTCTGGCCTGGGCGGTGGTAGAAGAACTGGCCCGCCGGGCGGGAGGGCATATCCGCACGCTGTTTGCTACGCACTATCATGAGTTGACGGGGTTGGAGGGCATTATCCCCGGTGTGCACAACATGAATATCGCCATTCGGGAATGGAATGGGGACATTGTGTTTTTGCGCAGGCTCATTCCCGGCCCTGCTGATCGCAGTTATGGTATTGAAGTTGCTAGATTGGCGGGTGTGCCCATGCCCGTGGTGCAACGCGCACGGGATATTCTTGCCCAGCTTGAACAGAGCAGGGGAAAGGCCGGAGTGTGCAAAGTGGAATCCGTGCTTTTACCCGGACTCAGCAGGCCCGCCTCGGAAAACCCTGCGCCGGAAGCGGAACCGCCCCTCAATGTACCGCATCCTTTGGTACAAGCCCTGCGCAATGTGGACCCGGATGCGCTGACGCCGCTTGCCGCGCTCAGGCTGCTTTCGGAATGGAAAATGCTGTGGGGAGAGAATGATGAAAAGAGTGCCTGATGTGTTTTGTGCGCACTTTTTATGTGGAGTGCTTTGTCTGGCCTTGATCGCGCTATGCGCCTGCGGCAGAAAGACGGCTCCAGAACCGGATCTGTCCGCACTGTCGTTTTCTCTGCGCAATGTATTTGTGGAAAAGACCGAGGGGGGCTGTCTGCTTGTGCGCGGTTCCATCGGCGGGGCGACACGCAATGTAGCTTCTGCAGTGCTGGAACTTCAGGCACTGGAAGGAAGTTGTGAGGGCTGTCCCTTTGTACCGCAGGAACGTGTCCGGGTGGAAGGGGAGAATATATGGGAAGCTCCCGGTGCAGAGACGTTTTCTCTCCGCTATTGTCCGGCTTCCGGAGCGGAAGAGTACCGCTGGCGGCTTTCTGTCCAGAATGCTCTGCCAGGCCTTCCGCCGCAGATTTCTCCAGTTGGCGTGACAAGTCCGGAAATGTCAGCAGTGTCGGGCGCGCCGGAAACACATGCCCCGCAGTCTTCGCTGTCCGACATACTGTCGCAGTCGGAGCAAATTGAGAAAACCCGGCCTTGAGGAAAGGCGGACGCATGAAATTTATTATCATGTGGGGACGATCCGTTCTGTGGTTAAGTCTTGTTCTGTGGGGCGTCATTTGTCCGCCGCTCTGTTTGGGCAC
>JAEXGX010000421.1 GCA_023450535.1 Pseudomonadota bacterium
GTTGATCTCCTCGGACGAGGCGGCCTGCTCTTCACTGGCTGTAGCAATGGCCCGCACCTGTTCCGCCGTGCCTTCTGCCATAGTTACAATCTCGTCAAGAGCAGCTCCCGAGCGCGAGGCAAAGTCCGTGGCCTCTTCGATAGTGTACACCGCATGATCAACCTGAGCCCCACTTTTCTGTGCGCTCTGTTGAATGGCTCGGATGGCGTTGCCCACGTCCGTGGTGGAGGTCATAGTCTTTTCGGCCAATTTGCGCACCTCGTCGGCCACTACGGCAAAGCCGCGCCCGGCTTCGCCCGCACGAGCCGCTTCAATCGCGGCGTTAAGGGCCAACAAATTGGTCTGATCGGCAATATCGGAAATAACGTCCATAATCCTGCTAATGGATTGGGCGTGGCTGGTCAACAACTCCATATCGCCCTTGAGCGCCTGTGATTCCTGGCGAACCTGCTGAATGCTGCCTACGGCCCGATGCACAATGTCCGCGCCTTCGGCGGCTTTTTGCCGGGTATTGGCTGAAATGGAAGATGCCGCTTCGGCGTTTCGCGCCACTTCCAGGACGGTGGATGTCATTTCTTCCATGGCAGTAGCGGTTTCTCCCACACGGACGCTCTGCTCTTCCGTACCCCGCTCGGAGCTGTGAATTTCACTGGAAAGACGTTCAGCTGCATGGGAAATGGTGACCACAGCGCTTTCCAACTGTCCAGCGGCCTGCAACATGCCCTCACGACGAGAGCTTTCGCTCTGCTTGCGGGCTTGCTCGGCCTCAAGAACCGCCTGACGTGCCACTTCTGTTTCGCGCTCTGCATCCAGTTTGTGCTGCTCAGCTTCCTGCATCTTGGCCAGAAGATTGGCGACCATAGTGCCCAGAGCCTTGCGCAACACCACCATTTCACCCTTGAAGCCATGATCGTCAATCCGGGCGGCACGATCGCCGTCCGCCACGGCCGTCGCATAGGCAGTAAGCCGCTTCAAGGGATCGGACAAACGATGGGCGCACAGAAACAACAGGGCAAGAATAAGCAGCATACCCGCCCCACTGACAATGACCGTCTCCCACAGCGAGCGCTGAACGTCGACCATAACCACATCATAGGGCAGTGCTACTTCCAGTGACCAGTCCGGAGCCCCCTCAAGAATGGCAACGGGCGTGAGCAGACGAAAATAGTCCACACCGTCACGGGCCTCCCGCCAGCTGAGGCTTGCACCTCGGTTAATGGCGGCTTTGACGTCAGGCGCGTTTCCGCTGGACAGAGCGTCCAGCTTTTTGCCCACAGCTGATGAGTCGGCGGAAGCCACAATGGTTCCGTCATTGGCATACAGAGTTGCATAGCCCTTTTCCAACGGGGTAATGCGGGCGACGTATTCCGAAAGCTTGTTCAGCGCGATATCAATGCCGAAAACTCCCAGCACCACGCCATCCTCCACCAAAGGCTGGGTCACTGTAGTCATCAACACGGGCGGCTGTGCCGCAGGATCTATGTACGGTTCAATCAGCGTCAGTTTTTTTGCCGCCCTGGGACGGATATAAAACTCTTCCTCACGCACGTTAACACCCGTTACATCGGTGCTTCCCGTCTCGCCCTTGTACCAGTACATGGCCAGCGACCCATCGTTCGCACTATAGGGGTGCCCCTTGAAATCAACGTCACGCCCGTCAAATGCCTGGGGTTCCCAGACTACCCAAACGCCCTGATAGCCTGGGTTTTTGTCCAGAAAAGCGCGCATCAATTCGCCTTCCAGCATGCGGTCGCGGTTGCCGGCTGCGTGAAGGGCAAGCAACGTGTTGCCCAGTGTACGCGTGTCGTTCACCGCCTGATTGATTCCGTTCATGACCTTGGGGGCTTCTTCACGGGCCGTCCTTGCGGCTTCAGCAAGGGCCTTGCTCATAGCGAGCTTTCGGCTCTCTATCTGAGAAAAGGCACCCACAACAATGCACGGGGCAAGCATTGCCACCATGCGCCACTTAATCCCCATATCTTCCCCCTGCCTTTCGGGGACGCCCCATGTCTGAGGCGCTCGCTTTGCGCGCCGCCCAACCGGTGCGGCGAGCGTTTGTCGCCCGGTATTTTTTGACCTGTTAGTGTATATCGGCCAAATGGCGCGATTATTAACGCTGTAAGCAAAAAAATATCGACAAAGAGCCATACTGTTTTACGTTCGCCGTAAAATATGCGCAATGCCACAGTAATTTGCAAAAACTAAAAAAATAATGGCAGAATACTAGAAAAAAATTCACCATCCCCTCTAAAAGCATACTGAGCCCGTATCGCTCCGGGGCACGCATTTTGAATATACTCATTCCTGGTTTCTGTGTGACTCTGGGCGGGGATTTCGTCAGTCGCCTTTTATCGACAAGTCCTCCTATAGTTTTTTTTGCTATGCTTCCGCCAGATAACTGAATTTGACAAATCCACACTGCCAACCGGCAGTACCTGCTCCGTACCGGTATTCTTTGCCCACCACAACCCGTTTAGCCCCCTGTACGGTCACAACGAAGATCGGTTTATTCTGGCAATTTTCGGTCTTGTTGATCTCGCCCCAGCGATACAGCCCGAAGCCGGGAATCGGAGTCGGGGAGTTGCCAGGTTCCGGCATCCGCTCACACAGTCTTTTCGTCAGGACGGCACAAGTTTTCGCCATGCCCATAAAATCGTTTATCTTGTGCTTCAGGTATCAAACTATTGCATATGTTCCGGCTTCACTCCCCAGCTCCAAAAACAGAAAAAGTCCGTAAGCTTCAACAGCTTACGGACTTCTACGAACTTCAACGGAAGTTTTTGTGGTGCCCAGGGGGAGACTCGAACTCCCACGACATTCGTCACTACCACCTCAAGATAGCGTGTCTACCAGTTCCACCACCTGGGCACGAAGAGGATATTTATAGAAAAAGTTCT
>JAEXGX010000441.1 GCA_023450535.1 Pseudomonadota bacterium
CGGCGGCTACCCCTGGGTACAGCAGATCTGTTTTGTGGCCTTCAAGCGGCCCAATCTGTATCTCTGCCCGGACATGTATATGTATAATATCCCCGGCGTAGCCGATTACGTCATGGCGGCCAACAGCTTCCTTCAGGATCGTATTGTGTTCGGCACGGCGTACCCCTTCATCGGTTTTAAGGAGGGCGTGGAAGGCTTCAAGGCTCTGCCCTTTAAATCCGAGATTCTGCCCAAGTTACTGTATAAAAATGCCATTCGCGCGCTCAAGCTGAACATTGAGACCGACTGAGGCATGCCCCGCCCGCGCCGGCGCTCTCCCCAGCGCGGGCGGCCCATCAAAACCGGCCTTTTGCCGCCGGAATGCACGGAATCCGCGCGACTGATCCGCCGCGCTCTTCCGAGGATATTTTCATGCGCAAATTCCATTCCCTGAACGCTCAGGCATGGCTCATCTTCACTCTTCTGACCATCTGTTACGGCTTGGTCAGCTTTTTCCGCACTTCGCCCAGCACGCTCGCCGTGGACATCATGCGTGATTTCTCCGTAGGGGGCGGGCTCATGGCGGTCATGAGCTCGGCCTTCTTTTACCCTTACGCCTTCATGCAGATCCCGGCGGGCATTCTGTCCGACCGCTGGGGGCCGCGCAGTACCATCTGCCTCTTTCTGCTGATCGGCGCGGCGGGCACCCTTATCTTTGCCGGAGCGCATTCCGTGGGCATGGCCACGCTGGGGCGCATGCTGGTAGGCACGGGCATGGCCATGGTCTTTGTGCCTGCTCTGCGCGTCATCCTGTTCTGGTTTCCGCCCCGGCGGCACGCCCTGGGTACGGGATTGCTGCTCTCTCTCGGTACGGGCGGCATGTTGCTTGCTACCTGGCCGCTCATGATGCTTGCCCAGATTATGGGCTGGCGCGGAAGCATGATGGCCGCCGCCGCACTCACCGTAATCATGGTCATCGTGGTTTGGCGCGTGGTACGCAACCGGCCGGAAGAAAAAGGGTTCACCCCCTCCTGGGCCTCCGTCTCTTCGGCGGACAGAGCGCCCGCGCCTCCGCTGAAACAGACCATGATCAGCATCCTGAAGACGCGCAGTTACTGGACGATTTCCATCTGGTTTTTCTGCATGTACGGCTCTTTCTTCTCCTTGAGCGGGCTGTGGGCCGGGCCGTATTTCATCCAGGGGTACGGGCTGGACAAGGGTGCGGCGGGCGGGGTGCTGTTCTGCCTGGCGCTGGGTTCCACCCTCGGCCCCACGATCATCGGCTTGCTCACCCCCTGGCTCCGCCTGCCCAAGACATGGCTGCTGCTCATCGCCTGCGCGGCCACCGTGGCTCTGGCCTGCCCGCTGCTGCTGCCTCGCCCGGTCATCCCGGCCGCAATCCTGCCGCTGTGGGGCGTGGCCTTCGGAATATTCTGCGGAGGCTTCGGTGGTATTGCCCTGACCCGCATCCAGGACGATTTTCCGCCGGAAATCGTGGGCACTGCCACCGGCATGATCAACATTTACACCTACCTCGGCTCCGCTCTGCTCCAGCTTGCCAGCGGCTGGATCATGGAAGTGCAGGCACCCGGACAG
This sequence comes from Pseudomonadota bacterium, assembly GCA_023450535.1. GTDB lineage: Bacteria > Desulfobacterota > Desulfovibrionia > Desulfovibrionales > Desulfovibrionaceae > Mailhella. Next base: position 1,576 of record JAEXGX010000441.1, read on the forward strand.
GGCAGTTACACTCTGCCCCAGTACACGCACATGTTCACCCTGTTCATGGCCATGTTCTGCTGCGCCTTCGCCGCCTCGCTGTTCGCCTTGCGGGAGGGCAAAAGCGTAAAGAACAGCGTCTCCGGCCTGCAAAGCGACGCGCAGTAACATTTTTTCGGAATTAGAGCAATTTCGCTTTGGAATTGCTCCCGAAGTCAAGCGGAGCGCGACTTCGCCGCGAGGCCGGAGCAGCCGCAATTCACTTGCGGCGTTAAGCTCCGGCGGAGGCGTGAAACCTGCGTGTCAGAATATAGGGTCTGGTTGGTAGATATTCTCAATAGCAAAATACCCTAATAAGGAGATACGAATGAGCGACTTTACACATCTGCTTGAGCCGATTGTCATCAATGAACGGCTCAAACTCAAAAACCGCATGATCAAGGCCCCGCAGTCCTCATGGTTCTTTGAGGAAGACGGCTCCGCAGGAGACCGGGTAGTCGGCTTTTACGAAGCTCTCGCCAAAGGCGGCGTGGGAATGTCCATCCTCTCCGCCATTACCTGGCGCAACGACCACCCCGCAGGATTATACGGCGCGCTGTGGGACGACAAATTTCTGCCTGGCATGAAACGCATTGTGGAGCGCAGTCACGCCCACGGCTGCCCGATCATGTGCCAGCTTCACCATTCCGGAGCCTCGGCCATGACCGGCCACGGCGGAGGCCTGCCCATCGGCCCTTCCGACCTCGGCCCGGACGAAATTCCCTGCCCGCCTCCGGTGGGCAAGCCGGTGCGCGGTCTGTCCCTGGAAGAACTCGAAGAGGACAAACGCCTGTACTTTGAAGCCGCAGAACGCGCCCATGCGGCGGGCTTTGACGGCATCGAGGTGCACTGTGCGCACGGCTACTATCTGGAAAGCTTCGTCAGCCGGGTCTGGAACCGCCGCAACGATCAATACGGCTGCCAGACCATCGAAAACCGTACCCGGCTGGTGGTGGAAATCATCACCGAACTGCGCCGCCGTTTCGGCCCCGATTACCCCATCGGCGCGCGCATCAACGGACGGGAATGGGGCGCGAACGGCTGCCAGACCATCGAAGAAGCCGTACAGACCGCGCAAATTCTCGAAAAGGCCGGAGCCAACTACATCAGCGTGTCCGGCTACGGTTTCGGCCCTATGCCCTTCCGCTATCTGCCCGACTACTGGCCCTACCCCGAACCGGAAGAACACATGAAGCCCTTTATGGACGACTTCCAGGGGCTGGGGCTGCTGGTGCCCGCCGCCGAAGCGGTGAAAAAGTCCGTCAATGTTCCGGTCATCGCCGTAGGACGCATGGACGAAATCAAGGGTGAAGCTGTGATCGCGCAGGGCAAGGCCGACATCATTGCCTTCGGCCGCATGCTCTGGGCCGACCCCGAATTCCCCAACAAAGTTCGGGAAGGACGCATTGCCGACATCACCCACTGTACCCGCTGCGGCACCTGCGAAGATCCGCCCGCCGGACGCCCGCGCCGCTGCCGCGTGAACCCCGCCTTTGGCCGGGAAGCCGAGCTGGCCGTGCCGGAAAAAATCATCCGTGCCGAACAGCCCCAAAAAGTCATGGTGGTGGGCGGGGGCCCCTCCGGCATGGAAGCAGCCCGCGTGGCCGCACTGCGCGGGCACGATGTCACCTTGTACGAAAGCGGCCCGGAGCTTGGCGGCAAGCTGCCCCTGGCCTGCATGGTCAAGGGTACGGATGTGGAAGATATCCGCTCCATTATCCCCTACTTCAAACACCAGCTTGAAAAGGCGGGCGTGAAACTGCGCCTGGGCACGGCAGTGACGGCGGACATGGTGCGCGCCGAACAGCCGGACGCTCTCATCCTCGCCACGGGCGGCCTGTACGGCCTGCCCGCCATTCCCGGCGTGGAAAGCGGCAAGGTCACCGGCGTAAACCGCATGGACAAACAGGTCAAACTGCCCCTGCGCTTTTTCGGCCCCGAGCTGCTGCACAAGCTGACCAAAATCTTCCTGCCCGTAGGGCGGCATGTGGTCATTCTGGGCGGACGCATTGAAGGCTTGCAAGGCGCGGCCTTCCTGCTCAAACGCGGACGTACCGTAACCGTGCTGGAGGAATCGGAAAACATCGGCGCGGGTATTCCTCCCCGTTACCTTGACCGGCTCCTGCCCTGGCTGAAAAAGAAGAATGTGGAAATTATCGACGGCGTAAAATACGAAGCCATTGTCCCAGAAGGCCTGATCGTGACCGACAAGAACGGCGCGACCCGCACCGTGAAGGGCGACACATACATGGTGTTGACCTCGCAGTCACCCAATAACTCCCTTATGGACGAACTGGAGGGCAAACCCGGCGCGCCGCGCATCATCCGCGTCGGCTCCGCCAACGGTTTCGAGGGCGGAAGCCTGATCGTCAATGCCATTGAAACCGGCCGCCGTGCGGGGCTGGCGATATAACACCAGACTGCTGAAAAAATCCTTGAGGGGGCTTCTCGCCCCCCTCAAACTCCCCCCGGCAGGGACATTATGTCCCTGCACCCTCAAGAGTTTCAACTTATTACTGTCGAGGAGGTTCGGAGGGGGAATCTTTCCCCCGGCGGGGGGCGGAGCACCTTTAGCCGTAGAAGCGAAGCTTCGTACGGATAAAGAGAGCAGAGATGAACCCTGGTTTATCAACAATCTGAGGCTGCTGATAAAACCAGCAGCCCGAAAATTGCGAGTAGGTCGCGGCTTGGCCCCGCCGTAAAGCGCACTTTTCATGTCTTCCCGTCAAGCGACGTTGCGGTTTAGACGGCGCAAACTCCGCGAAGCGGGAATTGTCATCAGTCTGAGGAGAGGGTGTATGCTTGCGCATACACCCTCTCCTGTATTATAAAATAAGTTATTGAAATAACAAAATAAAACATTTTATGTTTTGAAATCTTCTCCCGGTTTTGCCTCCCCTGTTTTCCAGTTTTCTTTCTGAGCATTCTGAGATACTAGTATACTACTTTTTCATAGAGCATTTCAAAAGTGAAATACTCTGGAACAATGCTGATATAACCGTATTGCTCGTTTTATACAAAACCAACATTCCAGAGCTTGAGAGAACAGATTATGAATAAACAACAATTAGCTGCAAAAATTTGGGAATCCGCCAATAAAATGCGATCTAAAATTGAAGCCAATGAGTATAAAGATTATATCCTCGGCTTCATATTTTACAAATTTCTTTCTGATAAAGAAGTTCAATATCTTAAATCAAATGACTGGACGGACGAATATCTTCCGGATCTGAACGAAGATGACAATGAAACTGTTTCGAGCGTTCAGAAAAATATTGGCTACTTTATTTCCTACAACAATCTGTTTTCCACCTGGCTCGCCAAAGGCAGTGATTTCGCCGCCGATGATGTGACGATTGGTATTTCCGCCTTTAACCGGAACATCAATCCTACGCACAAAAAAGTATTTGAAGGAATTTTTAAAACGCTGGAAACCGGGCTTTCCAAGCTTGGCGAAAGCTCCGGTGCCCGCACCAAAGCAATTCGCGATCTGATTTACCTCATTAAAGACATTCCCATGGACGGCAAGCAGGGCTATGACGTCCTGGGCTTTATCTATGAGTATTTAATCAGTAACTTCGCTGCTAATGCCGGTAAAAAAGCCGGCGAGTTCTATACGCCCCACGAGGTGTCTCTTTTGATGTCCGAGATCGTGGCGAACCATCTGAAGAGCAGGACGGAGATCAAAATCTACGACCCCACCAGCGGCTCAGGCTCCCTGCTCATCAACATCGGCAAAAGTGCCGCCCGGTATACGGGCAACGATGACCATATCAAGTATTATGCCCAGGAATTGAAGGAAAATACCTACAACCTGACCAGGATGAACCTCGTTATGCGCGGGATTCTCCCGGACAATATCGTCACCCGTAACGGCGACACTCTGGAAGAGGACTGGCCGTACTTTGATGAAAACGATCCTGTCAACAGCTATAATCCGCTCTATGTGGATGCGGTGGTATCAAACCCGCCCTATTCTCAAGCCTGGAACCCAGCAGACAAGGAAACCGACCCCCGTTATTCCTGCTACGGGCTTGCTCCCAAGGGTAAGGCTGACTATGCTTTTCTGTTGCATGACCTGTACCACTTGAAACCAGACGGCATTATGACCATCGTTCTGCCTCATGGCGTTCTGTTTCGTGGCGGGGAAGAAGGCAGGATTCGCAAGAATCTCATTGAACAAAACCAGATAGACGCCATCATCGGCCTCCCGGCCAATATTTTCTTTGGCACGGGCATTCCTACCATCATCATGGTTCTGCGGCAGAAGCGGCAAAACACGGATGTTCTGATTGTGGATGCCTCCAAGGGCTTTGAAAAGCAGGGTAAAAACAATATTCTCCGAGCTTGCGACATCAAAAAAATTGTGGATGCGGTCATGGCCCGCGCTACTGTGGACAAGTTTTCCAGACTGGTAGCCCGCGATGAAATCCGCAACAATGACTATAATCTGAATATTCCCCGGTATGTGGATTCCTCTGAAAAAATGGAGAGCTGGGACATCTGGGCCACCATGTTCGGCGGCATTCCGGAAGACGAACTGGCAGAACTGCACGAGTACTGGGCGGCATTTCCCGGCCTCAAGGTATCTCTGTTCAAGCCGTTGAATGAAGCCTACTGCGAAGTACAGGCGCAGAACATGAAAGAAGCGGTACAAGGCCACCCGGATATCGCGGCATTTATCGCCCGGTATTCTGAAGCCTTTGAGACTTTCTCCACGTTTCTCAATGCGGAATTGATCGAAAAGATGCCATCCGTCAATATCGCACAGGCGGAAGCTCTTCTCAGCGAAGATATTTTCACCAGACTGCGTTCCATTCCGCTGGTTGACAAATATGAAGCCTATCAGCTTCTTGATGACGACTGGAAGCATATCGCCGTTGATCTTGAAATCATCCAGACTGAAGGTTTTGCGGCTGTCAGACAGGTTGACCCCAACATGGTGATCAAGAAGAACGGTAGCAAGGAGCAGGAAGTGCAGGAGGGCTGGATTGGCCATGTCATTCCTTTTGACCTGGTACAGCGTACCCTGTTGCCGGAAGAGCTGAGCTCGCTGAAAGCCGGAGAAGAGCGGCTTGCCGGGATTGGCAGCGCGTATGAAGAACTTTTGGACGAACTGAGTCAGGAAGCCAGAGAGCAGGCTTTTGTCAATGAAGATTCCTTTGTCGCCGCCGAGGTGAAAAAGGCAATCAAGGCCGGAGATGTTGAACAGGAAACCCTTGTTGTTCTCAACAAAGTGGATGCTCTGATTCAAGAGGAAAAAACTCTCCGGAAAAAAATCAAGAATGACGCCGCCAGACTACATATCCAAACAAAGGAAACCATCGAAAATCTCACCGATGATCAAGTGCTGGATTTACTGCGGCTCAAATGGATAACGCCGCTGGCGGACAGCATTCTCAGCCTGCCCCGGACACTTATCAGCGAGTTCGTTGCAAAACTGGAAGCCCTTTGCAAGAAATATGAGACCACCTGTGCCGAGGTGGAGGAGCAGATTTCCGCGACGGAAAAGACGCTGGTCGGCCTGATGGACGAACTCACCGGCAATGCGTTTGATATGCAGGGGCTTGCCGAACTGAAAAACTTGCTGGGAGGCAAATAATATGGCCGGGCGTACAAAACCGGCCATTCGCTTTGCCGGATTTAGTGATGATTGGGAACAGCGTAAGTTGGGGGAGATTGGTAACGCTTATTCTGGTGTTGGTTTTCCTGACAATGAGCAAGGAGGAACAGAAGGGATTCCTTTTTTTAAAGTTTCAGATATGAACTCTATAGGCAATGAAAACGAATTACAAAAAGCAAATAATTATGTAGATATATTTCAAATATCTCGTCATAAATGGAAACCTATAACAGAAGTTCCTGCAATTTTTTTTGCAAAAGTAGGAGCTGCTGTAATGTTAAATCGAAAAAGATTGGTACAATATCCTTTTCTCTTAGATAACAATACAATGGCATATTCCTTTGAAAAAGGAATATGGAATATTTCGTTTGGCAAATCATTATTTGAGACAATTGACTTAACATCTCTAGTACAAGTTGGAGCTCTTCCTTCATACAATGCAAGTGATGTCGAAGATATAAAAATTTTTCTTCCATCACTACAAGAACAGGCCCGGATCGGCACATTCTTCCGTCTCCTCGACTGCCTTATCACCCTTCATCAGCGTAAGTGCGACCACCTTAAAAATATAAAAAAATCGATGCTGGAAAAAATGTTCCCGAAAAATGGGGCTGACGTGCCAGAGATTCGCTTCGCCGGATTTAGTGATGATTGGGAACAGCGTAAGCTCGGTGAGTTGAGTGATATTTCGTCTGCTTCACGAGTTCACAAGAACGAATGGACAGAATCGGGCGTACCGTTTTTTAGGTCAAGCGATGTAGTTTCTGCATTCAAGGGCGAAGAGAACGAAAAGGCGTTCATTTCATATTCCTTGTATGAAGAACTAGCGAAAAAGTCCGGCAAGGTTCAAGCTGGTGACGTGTTGATAACAGGCGGTGGGTCGATTGGAATCCCTTATTTAGTGCGGAATAACGCACCTCTGTATTTCAAAGATGCTGATTTACTGTGGCTCAAACGGTCACGGAATCTTGTCGGTAATTTCCTTTACACATTTTTTACAGCTCCAGTTTTTAGTACGTATGTTCAAAGCATAAGTCATATCGGAACAATAGCTCACTACACGATTGAGCAGGTCAAAGATACTCCTATTCTGCTGCCTAAAGTGGACGAACAAACCAAAATAGGGGCGTTCTTCACGAGCTTCGACCACTTTATCACCCTTCATCAGCGTAAGGTGGAACTTCTGCAACATGTCAAAAAATCCTGTCTGGAAAAGATGTTTGTATAGGAGGAAGGGATATGGCGTTACAAAATAAACTGGGCATCACGGACGCGGCGGAATTGGCCCGCGTGGAAGAAAAACTGAGCAAGGAAAAGGCGGCCCAGCTGTTTGAACAGGGCATGCTGGATACCCTTCCGGTGGGAATCTTTGCGGGGCTTTCGGCTATTCACAAATTCCTCTTTGAAGACATTTACGACTTTGCCGGACAAATTCGCACAGTGAACATAGCCAAAGGCACGTTTCGATTCGCGCCAGTGCTGTACCTTTCCGCCGCGTTGGAAAGCATAGATCGGATGCCCCAGAGCACTTTCGATGAAATTATTGAAAAATATGTGGAAATGAACGTGGCTCATCCCTTCCGGGAAGGCAACGGGCGCAGCGCCAGAATCTGGCTGGATGCCATTTTGAAAAAGGAGCTGCGGCTGGTGGTGGACTGGAGCCAGATAGACCGGGAAGAATATCTATCGGCCATGGAACGAAGTCCGGTCAAGGACACTGAAATCAAGCTGCTGCTGAAAAATGCCCTGACGGACAAAACAGATGATCGGACAATCTATATGAAAGGCATCGACGCCAGCTATCATTACGAGGGCTATTACGCCTTCCGCACGGAAGATTTGCACAGAAATTGAGTAGGAGGGCTATATGACATTTCGCAGTGAAAAGGAATTTGAAGATGCCCTCATAGAGCTTCTGCCCAATGTGGGATGGGAAGCGGCGGTTTTGGAAAACCGTACAGAAGCGCAGCTCATCCAAAACTGGGCGGATATTTTGTTTGAGAACAATCGCGATATAAACCGCCTCAACGATTATCCGTTGACCTCCAGCGAGATGCAGCAGGTCATGGAACAGATTAAAAACCTTAAAACACCTCTCAAACTCAACGGCTTCATCAATGGACGAAGCGTGCTGATTACGCGCGATAATCCTGACGATACGCTGCACTTTGGCAAGGAAATTTCCCTGAAAATCTATGACCGCCAGGAGATCGCCGCAGGCCAGAGCAGATACCAGATTGTCCGGCAGCCCAAATTTCCTGCCAGCTCAAAGATGTTGAATGATCGCCGGGGCGATGTGCTGCTTCTCATCAATGGGATGCCGGTCATTCATATTGAACTGAAAAAGAGCAGCATACCGGTCAGCCAGGCCTGTAATCAAATTGAAAAATATGCCGCTGAAGGCGTGTTCACGGGCTTGTTTTCTCTGGTACAGATTTTTGTCGCTATGACCCCAGGTGAAACCCGGTACTTTGCCAACCCCGGCCCGGAAGGAAAATTTAACCCGAATTACCGTTTTCAGTGGGCGGATTTTTATAATGAACCTGTGAACGACTGGAAGCAGGTAACCACAACCCTGCTTTCTATTCCCATGGCCCATCGGCTCATTGGTTTTTACACCGTGGCGGATGAAGCCGACGGTAATCTGAAGGTGATGCGCAGCTATCAGTTTTTTGCCGCCAGCGCCATTTCCGACAAAGTGGCCCAAACCGCATGGGAAAGCGGAAACCAGCTTGGCGGCTATATCTGGCACACGACGGGCTCGGGCAAGACAATGACTTCTTTCAAATCAGCCCAGTTGATTGCAGCGTCCAAGGATGCGGACAAGGTCATTTTCCTGATGGATCGTATTGAACTGGGAACCCAGAGCCTGAAGGAATACCGGGGCTTTGCCGGTGAGCATGAGGACGTACAGGCAACAGAAAATACCGGCGCTCTTGTGGCCAAACTGAAAAGCAAGAACCCTGCGAATACGCTTATCGTCACCTCCATTCAAAAAATGAGCAATATCAAGGATGAGACTGAAGGAGGCCTGAAAGCTGCGGATTTGGAGCAAATGCATGCCAAAAGAATTGTATTCATTGTGGATGAATGTCATCGCTCCACTTTCGGAGATATGCTGCTGACGATCAAGCATACCTTTCCGACGGCAATGTTCTTTGGCTTTACCGGCACGCCGATCCACGAGGAAAACCAGAAGAAAAAGAATACGACGTCTACGGTGTTCGGCAATGAGCTGCATCGTTACAGCATCGCGGACGGCATCCGCGACAAGAATGTGCTGGGCTTTGACCCCTATAAGGTGCTGACTTACCGGGATCAGGATTTGCGGCAGGTCGTCGCGCTGAAAAAGGCAAAGGCGAACTCTGTGGAAGAAGCCTTGTCTGACTCCAGGAAGAGTAAGGTTTTCTACAAGTATATGAATCTGCCCATGGCAGGCAAGTGCGACAGTGCCGGAAAGTACCGCAAAGGGATTGAGGACTATCTTCCCCCTTCCCAGTACCAGCGGCCGGAGCATCAGGAAAAGGTTGTGGAAGACATTCTGGCTAACTGGACAATGCTCAGTCATGGTGGAAAGTTCCATGCCATTTTTGCCACAGCGTCGATTCCGGAAGCCATTGAATACTACCGCCGTCTCAAGAATGCGGCACAGCAACTCAGGATAACGGCTCTGTTTGATCCCGGGATTGACAACGATGATCCGCAAATATCGCTGAATAAGGAAGAGGGACTTGCGGAAATCATTACAGATTACAATACCCTTTATGCTCAGGATTTTACGATCCCGACATTCGCCAGAATGAAGAAGGATATTGCCGCACGGCTTTCCCATAAGAAGCCCTATGAGCGGATTGAACGGACGCCGGAAAAACAGATCGACATCCTGATCGTTGTTGATCAAATGCTGACCGGCTTTGATTCCAAGTGGCTCAATACCCTGTATCTGGACAAAGTTCTCCAGTACGAGAATATTATTCAGGCGTTCTCCCGTACCAATCGTCTTTTCGGGCCGGATAAACTCTTTGGAACCATCAAGTATTATCGCCGTCCCCATACCATGGAGAAAAATATTGAGAGCGCAGTGAAACTCTATTCTGGTGACAAGCCCTTTGGTCTGTTTGTTCAACGCCTCAATAAAAATATTGAACAAATAAATGGTATCTACAGTCAGATAAAAGAACTGTTCAACAATGCAGGAATTGATGACTTCAGACGACTTCCTGATGACGTGACGGAGCGTAAGCAATTTGTAAAACTGTTCAATGCCTTCAACGAGTATCTTGAAGCGGCAAAAGTACAAGGATTTTCATGGAAAAAGAACATATATGAATTTACAACTGAAAAAAATGCCCCGCCA
>JAEXGX010000447.1 GCA_023450535.1 Pseudomonadota bacterium
GTGCTCGACTTCTCGCTGGAGGCCGAACGAAAGGATCATCTTTCTCCTGAAGAAGCAGTGATCAAAGGGTGCCTCATCCGGTTCCGCCCCATTCTCATGACCACCTTGGCCGCTGTCATGGGTGCACTGCCCCTGGCCATCGGCCTGGGGGCCACTGGTGCGGACATGCGCCGCCCCATCGGCATTTGTGTGGCGGGCGGGCTGGTCTTCTCGCAGGTGGTGACCCTGTATATCACCCCGGTCTACTATGTGTACCTCGATCACTTCGGCGACTGGGTGGCGCGGAAGATCCGGCGCATTTTCCGGCGTTCCCTGGCTGATGAAACATCTGCTGAAGAACAGGTGTCATGACCGCGCGTTTCCAGGGGCAGGAAGCCGAAACAAGTCCTTGAAAGAGCGGCCAAGCAAGGCTATTATAACGCCCCCGTGCTAGAGCATTATGTCATAAATATGGGGATCTGGGGGAAGATTATCTCCCCCGGATTTTCCCTTTTCGCACAACCGCAATTCAAGGATTTCCCATGCAGGCTCTGCGCATAGCTTCCCTCGACCCCGCCTATAACCTCGCCTTGGAGGAATGCCTGGTCGATACCCTGAAACCGGGTGAACCCGGCTGGTTTCTGGTCTGGCGCAACGGGCCGTCCATCATCGTGGGCAGACATCAGAACACGCTGGAGGAAATCAACGAGGAATTCACCCGCGCAAACGGTATTCCCGTTGTCCGGCGCGGCACCGGCGGCGGAGCCGTGTACCACGACGAAGGCAACCTGAATTTTTCGTTCCTGACTACGCTGGGCAAGAATGAAAAGGCGGAGTTCGCCCCCTTCATGCAGCTTATGGTGGAGGCGCTCGGCGATCTGGGGATTGCGGCAGAACTGTCCAGCCGCAACGACATCACCGTGGACGGCCGCAAAATTTCCGGCAGCGCTCAGCGCCGCAGTGGAGAAAAACTGCTGCACCATGGCACCATGCTGGTGGATCTGGATATGTCCATGCTCGGGCGCGCCCTGACAGGCAACCCGGACAAATACCGTTCCAAGGGCGTTGCCTCCCACCGTAGTCGAGTGGCAAATCTGCGCGAATTCATGGACCCAGCTCTTGACCGCGACACCTGTCTGTGCATGGTCACAGACGCCGTGGTAAAGCGCTGCTCCGACGGTGAAGCCGCGCTCTCTCCCGAACTGGAAGCCAAGGCGCGGGCTCTGGCGGACACGAAATACCGCTCCTGGGACTGGAATTACGGCAAATCTCCGGCGTTTACCACACGCATGAGGGAACGTTTTCCTTGGGGGGCTGTGGATTGCTATCTGAATGTAAAAAACGGCATTGTCCAGTCCTGCCGGATATTCGGAGATTTCTTTTCTTCCCACGATACAGTGGACATCGAACAGATGCTGATCGGCGTGCGCCTTGCACCGGAAGACATACGCGCGGCTCTGGCACGGCTGCCCTATTCACTGGAGGAATACTTCACCGGAGCAAGTGCGGACGAAGCCGCCGCCTTTCTGGCAGGCGAAGCCCGTAATGGATTACCCCTGTAATGCAGTCAGCTTCCGATCCGCCCCCGCTTGCGAGCCTATACTTCAGGCAGGAAAGAGCTTACATTTTCCCGCATTTCACGTATGCTGAAAAACGGAAGACGGAGCCGCCGACAAAGTCTGCAGCCCCCATGCGAGTGGGTTGCCGGTAGGCGGCAACCTCCCTCAAAGAGAGGGGCATCCGCCTGGAAAGAAACCTCTTCCTCCTCAGGAGGAGGATTACACGACCCTGAAATAGCCGTAAGGCAAACCCACAGGATATCGTCATGCAAGACACATATTCACGCAGAAACTTCCTCCGGCTCAGCGGCGCATTGCTCGCCGGAGGAGCGGCGGTCATGACGGGCGCCCCCGGACGCGCGCTCGGCATGGGCACCCTTTCCGGCAGGGGAGAACCCAAGGAGCTTGCCCCTATCTCCTTTGTCAAAGGGTTCTGCTCCTTCTGTCAAGCCCGCTGCACCTATCAGGCCCAAGTGCGCAACAGCATGGTGGAAAGCTTCATCGGCGAAAAGGACAACCGCTGGACCGGCGGCTCCATGTGCCCCAAAGGCCTTTCCGTCATCGAGCTCATCAACAGCCCCTTCCGCCTGACCGAACCCATGCTGCGCCAGCCCGACGGAAGCTGGAAGAGGATCAGCTATGAGGAAGCTGTGCGGATTACCGCGTCCAAGGTCAAGGAATGCCTGGATAAACATGGTGACAAGGCAGGCGACCGCATGGCTCTGACCATGCCTCTGTGGGACAGCCGGGAAAGCGAACTGGCCGCAGAAATGACCCTGCATCTGGCCGGGTGCGTCCATATGATGCCTCCCGGAGAAACCTGCACCAGCACGGCCTCGAACATGCTGACTTCGCTGGTGGGCACGGGCAACTGCACCACCACTGTTAACGAAGTCTGCAACGCGCACACCGTAGTTCTGTGGGGAGCAAACATCAACGATCTGTACCCGCCCTATACCCGTTGGCTGGAAATGGCCAAAGCCAAGGGCGTCAAACTCATCTACATTGACCCGCGCAAAACCCGCACCAGCCTGTGGTGCACAACCCAGCTCCAGCCTCTGCCCGGCACGGACGGCGCACTGGCGCTCGGCGCTATCCGCTACATGTTCGAGCACGGAGCCTTTGACGAAACCAAAGCCCGCGCCCTGATCACGGATCTGGACAAACTGCGCGAGGACGCCTCATCCTATACACCGGAAAAAGTTCAGGAACTTACCGGCGTTCCGGCTGCTGACGCCCTTGCCCTCTACGCCGCTCTGGCGGAAAGCCCGCGCACCATTCTGTGGCTGGGCGGATCGCTCTCGCGCTACACCAACGGCATCCAGACCGTGCGTGCGCTCATCTTCCTCCAGGCCATGACTGATAACCTCTTTCACTCCGGCCAGGGCATCATGACCATGCAGAGCGGCAAACCCGGCGGAGACGATGAGTTCGTGGACGCCCTGCTTGGCCCGCTGGACAAGCCCAAAATGAACTTCCGCCGCTTGCGCATGGCGATGGAAAAGGGCAACATCGACGTCCTGTTCCTCAATTGCAGCTACCGCCGTTATCCGGACTGCGACAACGTGCGCAAGGCGATTGAAAATGTGCCCTTCGTGGTGCACCGCGGTTTCTTCATGACTGAAGAAACCGAAGTGGCGGATCTTTTCATCCCGGCCGTATTCTCACCTGAAGCTTCAGGCTCCGGTTACGGTAATGAGAAACAGGTTGTCTGGCGTGAAAAGATCGTGGACGCGCCCGGCTCCTGCGTGCCGGACTGGCAGTTCTACCGCGACCTCGGCATCGCCCTGTTCGGCGACAAGTACCCCAACTTCAAGGACCCGGCGGAACTGTATGAACGCTTCGTTTCCATCGTACCTTCCTGGAAGGGTATGGCGCTCGAACGTCTGCGCAAGTCTCCGGACGGGCTGGTCTGGCCTATTTATGAAGCCAACGGGGAAGAACATCTGGGCAGTGTGTTCCGCGACGGAAAGCTGCTGACGCCCGAAGGCACGATGACCGTACAGGATCGCGTGTTCGGCCGCATCCAGTGGACCTACCCCAAGGGCAGCCCTCTGGGCAAAGACCGGGATGAAAAATACCCGCTCGTCCTCACCCAGGGCAAGGTACTTTGGCACTGGCAGCAGACCCTGACCAACTTCTCCAAAGAACTGGCGCAATATTCTGAAGGCCGTTTTGTTTCCATCAACCCGGAAACCGCCGCGCAGTACAAGCTCGCGCAGGGGGAAAAGGTACGCATTGAGACCTTTGTAGGCAGTCTGGAGGCATGGGTGGACATCCGGCCGGAAATCATCCCCGGCATCATCTTCACACCTTCCCATTGCACAGCCTCCAGCCCGCTGGAGCAGAACCGCAGCCCACATATCAACACCATTCTGCCCAACTACTGGGACCGTATCTCCTGCCAGCACAACGGCGTGGGTTGCGCCCTGCGTAAAATCGACGCACAAGCCAAAGCCTGAAGCAGCCCTGAAGTCATGCTGAAGCATACATCTGGAGTTTAATATGTCACGTTACGTTATGGTCATAGATGCGACCAAATGCATGAACTGCAAGGCCTGCCTTGTCGCCTGCCAGCAGCGCAATCACGTACCCCTCGGGCATTCCCGCAACTGGGTGCGCCAAGCACCCGACCCCTCTTCCCCTCTGAGCCTCGCCTTCCAGCCCGGCGCCTGCATGCACTGCGACAAGCCGCTTTGCGTAAACGCCTGCCCCACCCACGCCACGTACAAGGCCGAAGACGGCAGTGTGGTCATCGACAAGTCCCGCTGCATAGGATGCGGCTCCTGCATCATCGCCTGCCCCTATGACGCCCGCTACAAGGATCTTGAAACGGGCACGGCAGACAAATGCGACTACTGCCGCGAGTATTCCGCACCAGGCGAAGTGCCCGCTTGTGTACGCGTCTGCCCCACGCACTGTCGCACCTTCGGCGACGCGGACAATCCTGAGGACCCCGTCGCCCTCCTACTCAGGGAAAACAAGCAGGTGCACGTCGTGGCCAAAAATTGCGACACCGTGCCCTCACTGACC
>JAEXGX010000012.1 GCA_023450535.1 Pseudomonadota bacterium
TCGTGGAACTGCTGCTTGCCAATCATCCGCGCGATTGCCTCTCCTGCGCGCGTTCCGGCAACTGCGAACTCCAGAAAATCGCCTCCGACATGGGCATCCGCAAAATCACCTACAATTACAACCGCCCGCCCCTGAAAAAAGATGAAGGCAACCCCTCCATCTCGCGCGACCCCGCCAAGTGCATCCTGTGCGGGCGTTGTGTGCGCATGTGTTCCGAAGTGCAGGGCATCGGCGTGTACGGCTTCACCTGGCGCGGCATCAATTCCCGCGTTTCTCCCGCCTTTGATCTGCCACTGGACAAGGCCACCTGCACCTATTGCGGCCAGTGCGCCAAGGTCTGCCCCACTGGCGCCATTACCATTCACAACGACACGGACAAGGTATGGGCCGCCCTGCGCGATCCGGAAAAGATCGTCATGGTCCAGACCGCGCCTTCCGTCCGCGTGGGCCTTTCCGAAGCCCTGGGCGGCAAGCCGGGCGATATCGTCACCGGCAAGATGGTCGCCGCCCTGCGCCAGCTTGGCTTTGACAAGGTATTTGACACCAACTGGTCGGCCGACCTCACCATTATGGAGGAAGGAACCGAGTTCATCCACCGTTTCAAGGAAGGCGGTGTCATGCCCATGATCACCAGCTGCTCTCCCGGCTGGGTGAACTTCATGGAAATGTTCTACCCCGAACTCATTCCTCACTTCTCCACGGCCAAGAGCCCGCAGGCCATGTTCGGCACCATGCTGAAGACCTACTACGCGCAAAAGATGAACATCGACCCGGCCAGGATCGTGTCTGTGTCCGTCATGCCGTGTACGGCCAAAAAGTTCGAGGCCCAGCGCCCCGAGCTTTCAGCCAGCGGTTTCCGTGACGTGGACGTGGTTCTCACCACCGTGGAACTGGGTCAGATGATCCGTGAAGCAGGCCTGAACTTCCAGGCCCTGCCCGATGAGCAGTTCGACCCGCTCATGGGCATCGGTTCGGGTGCGGGCACCATCTTCGGCACCACGGGGGGCGTGATGGAAGCCGCCATACGCACCGCATACGAACTTCTGACAGGCAAAGGCCTCGACCCGCTGGAACTGACCCCGATACGCGGCATGGAAGGCATCAAGGAAGCCACGCTGACCATCGGCAAGGCCAAGGTCAAGGTGGCCGTGGCCCATAACCTGAGCAACGCCCGCAAGGTGTGCGAATCCATCAAGGCGGGTAATCCGCACGGCTGGCACTTCATCGAGATCATGGCCTGCCCCGGCGGCTGCATCAACGGCGGCGGCCAGCCCATCAGCCTGGAAATGGACACGCCTCTCAAGCGACAGGAAGCACTGTACACCGACGATCGCAACCTGCCCATCCGCAAGAGCCATGAAAACCCCGAAGTGCAAGCCCTGTACAAGGAGTTCCTCGGCGAGCCTAACGGCCAGAAAGCGCACCATCTCCTGCACACGCACTACCGTGAGCAGATCCGCTGTTGAACACTGACATAAACGTATAAAAAGCTCCCCGGAATTTCTGTTCCGGGGAGCTTTTTATTATTCCGCCGACAATCGACTACTTGCCAACCAGTCCGCGCATGTTTTCATTTTCGGCCTTTACCATCTGCATGGCGGCGTCCTTACCCATGGGCGCAACTTCTACAGCCAGGGTTTCCAGCATCTTTGCATACGGTTCCGTAGCGCCAATCTTGATCATGACCTCGCTGAGCCTTTCGACAACCTCGTCCGGCACTCCTGCCGCCGCAAAAATCAGCGTGAAAGAATCGAAGGAAACATCATAACCCTGTTCCTTCAAGGTGGGAACATCCGGCATTTCCGCAAATCGTTTGCTGCTGGCGCTGGCCAGAGTCACAATCTTGCCTGCCTTGGTGTTGTCCACGGCAATACTGCCCAGCAGGGAAACATCCACATGCCCGCCAAGCACGGCGCTCAGGCAGGGCATTCCACCGTTCTGGGGAACGGGAGCAATCTGGATACCCTCCTGCTCCGCAATTCTGGCGAAAATGTCACGGGAAAGATTGTCCATCACGCCGACCTTGAGCGGCCGGTTTTCGGCCTTGGCCGCCGCACAGGCGTCTTTTATTGTTTTCCAGCCCCGGTCGGGATGGGCAATAATAGCCATGCAACTGTTATTGATCAGGCTGACGGGCTGCAAATCCTCCGGCGCGTAGCGCACTTTCATGGTATACATGTTGTAGCCGAAGGGGTGTGGCCCGGAGGACGCCAGCGTATAGCCATCCTTCTTGGCCTGAAGCAGCGCATTGACGGTCAGATTGCCGCCTCCGCCGGGCTGATTGACCACCAGAAAAGGCTGCCCCAGTTCCTCTGTAAGCATGGCCGCCACCTGCCGTGTCAGCAGATCGTTGATCGCACCAGGCGCGGAATGGCTGATAATGGTCACGGGGCGTTCGGGCCAGGCGGCCAGCGCCGTCTGCCCTGACGCGACAAGCCCGAAAACGCTCAGAGACAGAAGAATGTTCTTCATTTTGGACATATGCATACCTCTTCGTTTGCCCGCCCCGGATATCAGGACGGAAGTATTACCGTACAATGTGTTTTCACTC
The DNA here is from genome assembly GCA_023450535.1 of Pseudomonadota bacterium. GTDB lineage: Bacteria > Desulfobacterota > Desulfovibrionia > Desulfovibrionales > Desulfovibrionaceae > Mailhella. Next base: position 2,552 of record JAEXGX010000012.1, read on the forward strand.
TCAGCAGGCGTTTCTGTTCATGCGCCGGTATATGGTCATGCTCACAAAGGCCAGCGTGGCCAGCAGAATGATTGCGGTTCCGGGGCGGCACAGTATGGGCAGATAGTTTCCCGATGCTCCGATGACCACCTGTTGCACATAAAGTTCCAGCATGGGGCCAAGAATAAAGCCCACGATAAAGCAGACAAAGGAGAACTTCAGTTTCTTCATGAAATACCCCAGCAGCGCCAGCGCCACCATGCTGCCCACGGAGAATACTGTGGGAGATTCAAGGTAAGACCCCACCAGGCAGATAAACATGATGCAGGGCATCAGGATGACGCGACGGATGCCGAGCACTTTGGTGAACAGACGTATGCCCAGATACCCTATCACCAGCAGCATGATATTGCCCACTACCAGCGATCCGTAAATGCCGTAGATCATGTCCGGATTCTGATCGAACATCAGCGGGCCGGGCGTAACGCCCTGTAGCATGAATGCGCCGATGAGCAGCGCGGCGGTCACGCTGCCGGGAATGCCCAATGTGAACAGCGGGATGAGGGAAGCCCCTACCACTGCGTTGTTCGCGCTTTCCGGCGCGGCTATGCCATCCAGTTCACCCTGCCCGAAATTTTCAGGATGCCTGGACGAACTGCGCGCCGCTCCATAAGCCAGAAAACCAGCCACCGCTGCGCCCAGACCGGGCAAAGCCCCTACCCCCGCGCCGATAAGCGCGGAACGCACCAGTGTTCTCCAATGCTCTCTGACCTCACGAAAGGAGAGGGAATTGTCTTCCGGCCTGGAAGAAAACTTCAGCATGGATGCGGAGGCATCCTTGCCCAGCTCCGGATCTTCACTTTGAATAATCAGTTCAGCCAGGGCCAGCGTGCCTATGGCGATGCCGATCAGGCGCAGGCCGGATTCAAGCTGAAAAATACCAAGCGTCATGCGCGGCGCTCCGGCCACCGGGTCCATGCCCACGGTACTGAGCAACATGCCTACGCAGGTTGCCAGCAAGCCCTTGCATAACGAACCGGACTCCAGCACGGCAATAAGCGTGAGGGAAAAAATGATCAGCGCACACATTTCCGAAGGCCCCATCTTCAAAGCCAAGCTGGCGATGGGAGCGGCCACAACAATGAGCAGGATGGTGGAGAATACATCGCCGAATACCGAAGCAAACAAGGACATCTTGATGGCCTTCATGCCCTTGCCCTTTTTCGCCAACGGGTACCCGTCAAATGTGGTGGCAGCCGCCTCAGCCGCACCCGGCGTATTCAACAAAATAGCGGAGAGGCTCCCCCCATAGGCCCCTCCTTTGTATACGCCGACAAGAAAACCGATGGCCGATACAGGGGAAAGCGTATAGGTGAGCGGCACGGCCAGAGCTATGGCCATGGCGGCGGAAAGGCCGGGAACGGAACCCACCGCGAGTCCAAGAAAAACCCCGGCGGCAACATACATGATGACGGCAGGCGTAAATGCCCCGAGAAAGCTGGAAAGCAGAATATCCATGACAACCTCCGTACGCGCCTAGGGCAGCGGCACCTGCATAACGTAAACAATGGCGAGATACGTGACCCCTGAAAGTCCCGCTGAAATCCCCAGAAGCCATGGCACGCTACGCTGGCCGCACATAAGCTGAAGCAGCAGGAGCGTCGCCGCCGCGCCGGGCAAAAAACCGACAAGCTCCATGAATGGAAAAGCTCCGAATAAAATTATGGAAAGCATGGCCAGCCGCACCATATGACGAGGCAATATGCTTGACTCTTCAATATTGCAGGAACGCCATGTTTGCCATAAAAGTAAAAGGGAAAGCAAAAGAATGAGTGTTGCCAAAGCATTGGGCAACAACGCAGGGGAAAGCCCCCAACCCGAATCTTCCGTATTGTCGGGAATAATCCACGCAAGCAGAGCGACCCCGGACAAGGCCAACAGAGTGTAGGCCAACAGCAGCATTTTCCTCATCCTCAAACTCCTTTCGCCTTCAACGGCGGAACGCCAGCCGCAAGCCCGGAGACCAACAATGCTTGACACAATCAGCGGCGACCTGTTCCAAAAACTCAAAATCTTCCATTATATCCTGCAATACGGAAGTATCGGCAAGGCCTCAGCGGTCATTCACCGCAGCCCTTCTTCCGTCAGCCGCCAGATCCAGCAGTTGGAGGAAGACTTGGGGGTTACATTGCTCCAGCGGCGTTCCGAGGGCACTTTTCCCACTCGGGAGGGCCGCCAGCTCTACGCTCATACTCTTGATCTTTTCAAGAATCTTGAGTTGCTGCTTACCTCCGTAGGCAAAATGCGTGAACCGGAAAAAATTTCCGGCACCGTCAAAATTCTTGCCGCTCCCGTGACCATCGACTGTCTGCTGCCTGCCATTCTACCCGACATTCACCGATTTTACCCAGACGTAAATCTTGAGGTCACGCGCTCATACGGTATAAAACAGGCCGTGAAGGCACTGGCGGCCCACGACTACCATTTTGCCATGGCCGTTCAGGAGAGTTTCCCCTCGCTGATTGACTTCATGCCCGTCTTTTCCACATCCACCGCCTTGATCAGCCCGCCGGACTTCCCTCTGCCGGAAGGCGTGGAAAGCGGGCTGCATCTGCTGGAAGGGCTTCCCTTTGTCTGCATGCCTGAAAGCCTGGCCATCAGCCGCTTTGTCAAAGCACATTGCGGACGCCTGGGAATCACGCTGGATATACGCCACGTGGCCCCAAATATCCGCTGCCAAATCAACATGGTCAAAGCAGGCCTGGGCGTGGCGCTGGTGGACATCAACCATTTGCGGGCGCAGGGCGAGGAAGGTGTGCGGGTTACGCCCATGCCGCTCTTTCCGCCGCGCGTTTTCGGCATCATCCAGCGGCACAACGCCTTTCAGCCGCCGCATGTACGCGCCGTCATGGATCTCGTACTGGCCCGCCATCAGAACATTCCTCCCGAACCACCGCAGGCGTAACGGCCTTTCCCGCCTCATTTTCCGAATACTTGTTATCAGGATAACAAAAACGCCTCGCCGTACAAGTCTTCTGGCCGTGCTTTTTTTGCACGTCCCCTTGCGTTCCGCGCAAGAGTTGCCACCTCCCCGAAATCGGATACATTGCCATAATGGCGTTTTTTCCGATCGCACTAGAGCATTTCATCATCGAAATACTCTGCGGAGTCGAGCAAGGCGAGACTCCGCCGCGACGCCGGAGTAGCCGCAACCACTTGCGAGCACAAGGAGACACCCATGAAATACTGGAAAAACACCACCCTGTACGACGTATCCAGGGCATTTGACGGCTATACCCTATGGTCGCCCCTTTCAACCATGCAAACAGGCGCGGAGCGGCCGGGCGACCGGGAAGGCAACGCCTTCCTCATCAATATGAGCGGAGATACCGTCCACACCTGGAGCCTGCCGTATCCCACCATGTACGGATGTCTGCTTCCCGACGGGCATTTGCTGGCCGGTCTGCGCAGCACCGCAGGCTCACCCGGACGGCCCGGCGTGCGCGAGTACGCCATGGGCGGCACCATGGGAGTTCTGGTGGAAACAGACTGGGACGGAACAATCCTGTTCCGGCATGAAGACCTCGCCATGCACCACGATTTCAAAAAACTGGCCAATGGCAACTACGTCTACCTTGCCTGGGAAGCCCTGCCTCCGGAAGTCGCGCGCAAGGTGCGCGGGGGACGAGCAGGCACAGAGCGCCCGGTCATGTGGTGCGACGTTATCCGCGAAATCGACCCTACCGGAAAGATGGTGTGGGAATGGCATGCACGGGAGCATCTTGACTTTGACGAACACATCATCGGGCCTCTTTATCCACGTGTGGAGTGGACGCACCTGAACGCTCTGTGGGAATGCGAAAACGGAGATTTCATCTGTTCCTCCCGTTTTCTTGACTGTGTATTTCGCATCAGCCGGGCCAGCGGAAAGATCGTCTGGCGCTGGGGCGCGGCGTCCCGGCTGGACAGGGAAAGCGGCCAGCCAGCCCTGAGCGTCAGCCCGGCTACGCTGGGCGGCCCGCACGACGCGCATGTCATCCCCGCAGGACTGCCCGGAGCAGGGCATATGCTCTGTTACGACAATGGCATGTATTCCTATATATCGCGCGCGGTGGAAGTAGACATGAAAAGCGGGGAAATCATCTGGCAGTCCACGGACATGACCTTCCAGCACGGGCGAGTGCCCTTTTCCTGCTTCATTTCCGGTGCACGACGTCTGCCCAATGGCAACACGCTATGCTGTGAAGGCTGCAACGGCCATTTCTATGAAGTGACGCCGGAACGCGAAGTGGTGTGGGAATACTGGAAACCGGAGCCCGATCCTTCCTCCACACCCTGGACGGTGTTTCGCTGCTTCCGCCACGCTCCGGATTACTGCCCACAGTTCTCCACCCTGCCAGCCGCCGGAGGCCCGGGCCTGCCAGCCTGACGCCGCTTGCCCGGTAGAATTCTCCAGAGAAAAGACATCTTGAACACGCCGGGGAGCGCCCGATTTACGCGCGCTCCCCGCCATTCAGACCACAAGGCTCCGCCATGATGCGTATTTTTTCCGGGCGAGGACGCGCCGCCCTTCTCGCCGGCATTCTGCTTTCTCTGGTCAACGGCATACTGTATTCATGGTCCGTCTTTGTCCTGCCTATTGAGCAATCCACCGGCTGGACGCGGCCGCAGACCTCGCTGGTCTTTACCTTTATCCTTGTCTTTTTCGGTCTGGGCATGATGACAGGCGGCTTCATCATGCGCCGCATCGGCCCACGCGCCACGGCGGCAGGCGGAGGAACCATGCTTGCGCTGGGTCTTGCGGGATCGGCCTTTGCCTCCGCGCCATGGCAGCTCGCGCTGGCGTATGGCGTCATTGGCGGATACGGCATCGGCATGGCCAATATTGTGCCCTCGGCTGTGGCATTATGCTGGTATCCGGAAAAACGGGGACTGGTCTGCGGCATCATGGCCTTTTCTCTGGCCTTTGGCACGCTGGTGCTGGGGTCCGGCCTGGCCGGAACGCTCATCGCCATAGCGGGCGTCGCGAATACCCTGCTGCTCATGGCTGCGCTGGCTTTTGGCGCGGCAACGCTGGCGAGCCTCTTTTTGAATTACCCGGAACAACGCGCTTCCTCGCGCACCATCCAGCCTCCCGCTGACGGAAACAGCCTGACCACCCGGCGGATGCTGGGCACACTCCGTTTCCGTCTGATCTGGCTCTGGGCCTTCTCCATTCAGGCAGGCGGACTCATGATCATCGGCCATGTGGTGCCCTACGCCGTAGAGCAGGGGGCTTCCACCACCCAGGCAGGGCTGGCCATGGGGGTTTACGCTGTGGCCAACGGCATCGGCCGCCTTTTCTTCGGCATGCTTTTTGACCTGAAGGGGCAGCGTATTTCCATGCTTGCCAACGTGCTCTGCATGATTGCGGGGTTGCTGCTGCTTGCCGCACTGCCCCTGGTATGGGGCTATGCGGGGCTGCTGCTCGCGCTCATTGTCATTGCCATCGCATTCGGGGGGACCATTCCCCAATTTTCAGCCTTCATTGCCCAAAATTTCGGTCCCGCCCATCTGGAAACCAACCTGGGCATGACGGCGACGGTATTTATTATTGCCGGGTTTGCCGGACCATATGCAGGAGGATGCCTTCAAGCCGCGACCGGAGGGTATGAAACGGCCATTCTTGCCGCCGCGCTTATTGGTTTGCCGGGAATCTTCGCCGTGCTCAGGCTGCCCGCCGCGCCTCGATAAAAATTCCTTATGCCCCCGGCCACGCCTTGCGTACGGTCTTGCCCACGGCATGCGCACGGGCCACAAATTCACCCAAGCCAAGGTATTCCCCGGCCAAGGGAGCATAGCCAATCGTATCCAGCCGTGCCGGGTCCGGCACACCATCCTCACGCAGTGCCTCTTTTTCAACCTTGAGATCCATAATTTCCCCGACAAACAGGGTGTGCGATCCCAGCTCATGCGTATGTGTCAGGACCAGCTCCAGTACCACGGGGCATTCCGCCACAAAAGGCGCGTCCACATGCTGCCCTGCCACAGGAGTCAATCCCAGGGCGGCAAACTTGTCTTCCTGCCGGCCGGATACCAGCCCCGCAAAATCAGCCTGCGCGACCATGTTTTTCGAAGGCAGCCCTACACTGAACGCCTTGCGCTCCACAACCGCCTTGTGCGTCCAGGAACTGCGCGCCAAGGACACGCAGAAACTCGGCGGCTGAAGGGAACAGATGCCCCCGTACACTGCCGTGGTCAGATTGGTGCGTCCGGAGCCGTCGTATGTACCTACCAACAGTACCGGCAGGGGCAGACAGAAAGGCTGTGCTCCCAGAGAAACAAGCATGATTTTACCTCTGTGAAATAACGGAGGAGGGTTTGGGAAGCGGACGGTTAACAGCGGGGCGGCCAGGGATTTCGCGGATTTTCTCTGAAAGCGCGAGAATGGTGTTGGCGTAAATGGCAAGATTGTTGTAACGGCGCAATGCCTTGATCTTCTGAGGTATGGACGAATCCTTTTTCCAGCCGTGCATGGTCAGATAATTGCTCAGGCTGGCCACGGCATCCGCCGGGTCAAAAAGATCAATGATGCCATCGCCGTTGCCATCCTGCGCGAACATGGTGACACTGGACGGCATGAACTGGCACAAGCCCACTGCCCCGTAACGGGAACTGGGAATTTCAAACGGATCCACGCCGTTCTTGAGGCTGTATTGCAACAGGTGCCGAAGTTCGGCATAAGCCCAGTCCGCCTTGTCAAGCATGCGCTTACTGAGCCACTCCATCTTTTCAGGGGCATGATCAGGGAGAGAAGCCACCCAGTCCGGAATGGCCTCCGGACTACGGGAGGCCGCCATGCTCGCCAAAGTGACGAACGCGTTCTGATCCCCCAGGTAATCGCCCAGACGGGTTTCCACAAAAAGCAGCGCCGCCGCCACTTCCGTGGGCACACCGTACGTCTCTTCCGCCGCGTGAAAGGCCGGAGCATACATATTGATGAAGGAACGGCAACGCCGGGCATTGGCATCAGTCACCACGCCCTTGTACCAGGGCTTGGGAATGGGTTCGCCTCCCTCCACAGCAGAAGCCTGTTCCTTGCTTTTTGGTTTGGGAAAATATTTACTGTTATACAGTTCATGTACCTTGTGCCCCATGGGGTCCTGCGATAATTGCTCACCCAGACGCACAAAAAGCCATGAAATCTCCTGTCCGGAGATGCCGTCAGCTTCAAGCTGGACAAGCAGGGGACGCCATACTTCCGGCACATTTTCCAGGGTAACGGTCGCGCCTTCAAGTTTCCTTTCAAGCGCGGGAGGCGGCGGAGCCGCTTCCTCCGGCCCTGCATCGCCCGCGCGCGAACAAGAGCCCGCGACGAGGCATAGCGGCAGAACCAGAAACAGGCGGAACCAGGATCCTCGCGTCATATCTTCACCTTTCATCAATGCGGCTCAACCTTCCTAGCGCAGTTTACCATTGAAATCATACATAGCCGGGACACTATGTTCCAGCCCGCAGGTTTCACGCTTTCGCCGGAGCTTTACGCCGCAAGTGAATTGCGGCTACTCCGGCGTCGCGGCGGAGTCTCGCTTCCTTCGACTCCATGAATAAACAGCTTTCACATTGCATTTCATTCATTCCTCAAAGGGCCACTCGGTTCGATGTTCTGCGAGTTCTCGCAAAATGGCAGTTACAACTCCCGTATGGCCCACAGACAACGCCCCACCATATGTTTTTCAAGCTCTTTCTCGGACATTTCAAAAGGCGGAAGCGACGTCTGATCCGCACACAGCAGAACTTTGTTCCCTGCGTGGGCGAAACGTCGTACAATCACACCCTCACCCGGCACATGCACCGCGAACAGCGCACCGGAAACAGGAATCTGATCCCCTGAATCTACCCCTACCAAAGAACAGGAACCAAGGGTAGTGTACATGGCCGGGCTTTCCACCCGAAAAACCAATATCCCTTCGCCCGCAAAATGCCGGGAAAGTGTCTCATACCCGACAATCGGAAAAATGGGCGTCTTGCGCCCCAAAGGCCACTCGCATTTCGTGCCATAGACCCGCACGGGCTTTCCGGCGTGCTCCCGCAGGCGCGCGAAATCCTTTTTTGCAAATTCGCCGAGCAATCCAGGAAAGGTGTCATCCTCCGGCGGGGGGGCGGGCCATTGTTCGTTCCCCAAAAGCCGCCGCAAACGAATAATCCAGGAAAGCGGCACTCTTCCGCGCTGCTTTGCGGCAGAGACAGTGGGCTGTTTTACCCCCAGAAGTTCTGCGAGATCCTGCTGAGTGACTTCTCCGAATGATTCCTTTACCTGCCTCATAAATTGGTCGAAATCCCGATCCTGCGTCACTCGCAGAGCTTCAGAATCCAATCCGTCCGGAGCTCCGGGCCGTGAGGCGACACGACGCTTTGCTCTGCACCCTCCTTCCCGTTTCGCTTCGCCCCGATTTTCTGGCGGAGCTTCATCCGGCTTGTTCCCGGACTTCCGCAACGCTCCCATACGACTCCTTATTGTGCTGAATCTCGCCGGGGCAGATTCCCCACCCCGACGATCCAATGTTACCTACTGTTGCAGGGGCCGAAGCAGAGGACTGTCCGGCGTCAAGACGATACGCGTATTGTCCCGCAAGGATTTTTTCATGGCTTCCAGACTACGCTGGAAGGTGAAAAATTCTGGCGATTTGGTAAATGCCTCGGCAAAAATGCGTGCGGCATCGGCATCACCCTCACCGCGCAGGATCTGGGCGTCACGATTGGCTTCCGCCAGAATAAGCGCCCGCTCCTTATCCGCAGTAGAACGAATTTTGGTGGACTCTTCCGCACCTTCGGAACGGTATTGCCGTGCCTGGCGTTCGCGCTCCGCCCGCATGCGCTCAAATATCGCGCGCAGGTTTTCCGCCGGAAGGTCGGTGCGCTTGATGCGGGCGTCCACAACTTCAATGCCGAATTCCTTCATCTGGGCGGAAGCCTGTTTCGTCACCGAGTCCATAATGCTGGAGCGAGCGCTGTCCACTACTTCCGTCAGGGTGTGGCGGGCCACGTAGGCACGCATCTGCGAATAAACCACAGCGTCAAGCTTGGCCTGAGCGTTGGGAACATTACGCACCGTGCGGTAGAATATCAACGGGTTCACAATGCGCCAACGGGCGTAGTTATCCAGTACTATGGTCTTGAGGTCGCTGGTCAGCGCCTCCGCCGGGCGGGCATCATAGTCAAGAATACGCGCATCGAACAGCACTACGTTCTGGAGGAAGGGAACCTTGAAGTGCAGGCCGGGACCGTACACCCGATCCAGAGGTTTGCCCAACTGGAGCAGAATGGCCTGTTGGCTTTGGTGCACGACAAACAACCCCTGCCACACGAGCAGAGCGAGAATGACGACGATCACGCCGCCAATGGAAAGAAATGACTTGTTCATTACATTGCCCCCCTGTAAGCGCTGCCGTCCTGACGGGAGAAACGCGACGAGGTCTGCCCGCTTCTGTCTGAAGTATTGGTTGAGGCATTGACAGGAGCAGATGAAGAAGATGAAAGGGGCGAGGCCGGTTCAGAGAGAGATGAAGGACGCCCAGTTACTGCGGGAGCAGGAACGTTCTGCGGCAACAGTTTCCCTGTCCCGGAGAATCCCTCGCCCAAAGGCAGAAGGGGAAGCACACGGGAAGCGGCATCCGAGGGAAGCACCAGTTTTTCCATACCGGGCTGGCTCATGATGTCTTCCAGAGTTTCATACAACATACGCTTTTTCGTCACATCTTCCGCCTTCTCATATTCCCTGAGCACGGAGAGGAAACGCTGGGCTTCGCCCTGAGCGTCGTTGATGCGGGTCTGCTTATAGGCCTCGGCCTTGTTGCGGATCTCCGCCGCATCGCCCTGCGCCTTGGGCAGGATATCCCGGCGGTATGCTTCAGCCTCGTTGGCGAGGCGCTGCTTGTCCTCACGAGCGCTGGCAACGTCCTTGAACGCTTCGCTCACCTCGCTGGGGGGTTGCACGGCCTGCATCTGCACGGCTACTACCTGCACGCCCACGCGATAGCGGTCAAGAATATCTTGTAACAAATCGGTTACTTCGCTCTGAACCTTTACGCGGCCTTCAGTCAGCGCCGCCTCCAGGGTGGTTTTGCCGATAACTTCACGCATGGCTGCTTCCGCTGCCTTTTTAACCACCGCGTCAGGCTGCGTGACGTTGAACAGATAATCCACCGCGCCGTCACCCGGCTTGATATGATATTGAATATTGAACTGTACGTTGACCACGTTCTCGTCGCCGGTGAGCATGGCCGCTTCCTCATCCACGGCCTGCACCTGCCCCTGCTGAAATACGCCGCCCGAAGACCGGGAACGATAGCCCACCTCAGCCTGGCGCACCTGCGTGACCTTGGGCCGGTAGACTTCCTCAATGGGCCAGGGCAAATGATAGTGCGGCCCCGGATCCACAGAGCGATCATACGCTCCAAAACGAAGCACCACCCCGGCCTCATCGGGTTGCACAATATAAATACCGGAAGCCAGCCATACGGCAACCGCCCCAAGGGCCAGCCACTTCACCCCCGGCAGGGAGAAGGAGGCGACAAACTTGCGCGGGTCGCCCCCATTGCCTGAGCCGCCTGACGACCCGGAAGGGCCTTTTCCTGCGCCGTCACCTTTGCGCCCGATCAGAAAACGAAAGCCTCCGGCGCCGCCGGTTTCATCTTTGCGTTCTCCGCCAGAGCGTTCACCATTATCACGCGGTTCGTCCTGTCTGGTATCGTCGTCATGATCCGGTCGTCCGGCAGGACGCCACGGTTGCTGCCGCTGACGTTTTTCCTGAAGTTTATCCCAATCCCAAATCATTCTATGTCCTCTGCGTATGAGCCCCCCCTATCCGGAGGGTTCTCAATCCCGACTTGTTTGACAAACGGTCTGGCCGATGTTTCAATTCCACATATTGCTACAGGTTAAGGCAGGATGTAAGCTCGGTCAAGGACAGCTTTCTTCATAATACCTACTCCCATAATACTATGCAGGCCCCCGCCCCCCTTCCTTGCATGAAATACAGCGGAAACATACTGCGAACATAACATCCCGGCCCCTCCCCGGAAACAACGAGAAGACGACATGCCGCTTTTCCCCGCCGCACAAAAAGCCTTTCGCGCCTATGACATCAGAGGCGTGGTGG
>JAEXGX010000134.1 GCA_023450535.1 Pseudomonadota bacterium
ACCCCTGCCCCTGTGGGATACAAAATTCTGCTGCGCGCCAAGACAGCAGAAATCATCGGGCTGACGGCGAAGCAGGCCGTCTGCCTCATCACCCCTGCCCTTGGAACGTCTCTTGACGCTATGCCCCAAGCCGATCCCGAGGCACCCGCCCCGATGGATGCCGGACACGGGGCGCTGCTGACCATCACGGTGGATGACGTTTACGACGGCAAAGGTTTTGCGCGGGTCCACCTCGACGACAAGAACCGCATCGTGGCGGAAGTGAAAAACATGGCGGCGCAGTCTCCCGTCCGTATCCTTGCCGGCTTCCCTGCTGCCGGCGGCACGGCACAAATGAAAGCGGATATCTCCTTCAGTGGAAAGACGCCAAGGGCAAGGCTGGAAAGCCTCAGCGGCAACCTCAACAGCGTCCTTTCCAACGGTTTTCTTTCCAGCCGGAATGGAACCCGCCTAGCCTGTTCCGAACTGGCTCTGGACGCCCGCGTCAAAGGACGGAAAAGGGGCGGGACAGATGACGAAAACATGCCCGCAGAAGCGGACTTTACAGGAACCTGGGCCGTATCTCTGAAAACTCCGGCCTGGAACGCCAGCACCCGAACAGAGGCGATGCTAACCTTCAGCACAGCCAATGGGCTGCCCATACGCATGGCTCCCCAGAAAACAAGCTTATCCGCGGAATGGCCCTCGGGTTTATTCGCTTCCCCTGACAGCACACAAAAAAAACCGGCACTGAAAGTTTCCGGCACGGGCAACGTAAGTTTCAATCTGCCTGAAGGCACGCTGAAGAGCGAGGGAACGAACCTGTTTCTTCCGGGCGCGATTATCAGCGCAAACGCCACATTGCAGGACCTGTACAACAGCCCACTGCTTGAGGCCGCACTTGATGTTTCTTTTGATCGCCCGCGCCGGACGGCGGAAGCGCTGGGCTTTTCCCTGCCTGCGACGGAAGACCCGGCGAAATTCAGCAAGGCGAGGATCCAAACCAGACTGAAAATGAGAAATAACGATATTTCCTTCGGGGATATCAAGGGCAGTGTGGATTCGGCCGCATTTTTCGGATCGGCGCAATGGAGAGCAACTCCCCGGCGTGAATTCCGGGCCGACGTAAAATTCGACCAACTGGATCTTGATGCCTATCTGCCCAAAGAAGAAAAGAAAAATACACAATCCGGTCTTCTTCCCCTGGAGTTTCTGAAAACGCATGAGCTGAACGTGATGCTCCGCGCCGCACGGCTGGATCTGTTCTCCACACCGCTGCAAAATGTCACTCTCCCCCTCACGCTGTCCGATGGCCTTCTCAATATTGGAGACGTCACTGCCACCCTCTCCGGGGGGGGAAACCTGCGCGGCGCGTTTCAGGGCAAACTTGAAGGTTCCCCGATGGCGCTGGACAGCCGTCTCCAGTTTCTGTGGACCGGAGTTGACACCCTTGCCGTCAGCAAAGAACGCAAACAAGATACCCTGCTCGCAGGCACGGGGAACGGCCAGATGAAACTGAGCGCCCGGATACGACGCTGGAACGACGCGCTGACCCTGGCAAACGGAACCTGGAATTTTTCTATCCGGGACGGGTATTTCAGCTCGGCAAAAGCGGAAAAAGAAGTGTCGAACGGGCAAGTCATAGGCAATTCAGGACAAGGACCGGCGCGCACGTCTTTTGAAATTCTTTCCGCCTCGGGGGAGGTCAAACACGGGGTGGCTGAAAGCAAGAACTTTCTGCTGCGCGGCCCCATGCTCACGGTCAGAGGGGAAGGTGTCCTGAACCTCGCCACCCACGCCATTTCGGCCGACGCTACGGCCACACTGCTCGGCGTGCCGGAAATCCCCGTCCGCATCCGCGGAACCCTGGACAAGCCGGAAACCTCCTACCAGCTCATCGGCGCAGTCACAAGCACTCTTGGCAATATCGGCGCATCCACCCTTGACCTGGTGGGAAACGTCCTGACCGCCCCCTTCCGGATCTTCACCGGCAAAAAAACACTGAACAGACGTTAACTCGGTTTTTGTGGAGTTTGTCCGCATCATTTGGAGGGGCGCTCCCCCTCCAAGCCTCCCCGCAAGGGGCTTGAACCCCCTTGACCCCCATTTGGCCGCGCTCGCGTTGGGCAGAAGACACCTTTTTGTCGGTAGTCCCCTTTTTGCCCAACGCGAGCGCGGCCTGACAAGGGGTGCAGAGGGAATTATTCCCCCTGCCGGGGTTGGGGCGGAGCCCCTTCTTCAATAACGCCCGGCGTCAGCGGCACAGCGCAAGGTTATGGCGCAAGCCTTCTATGGCGGACCCTTCCGTACGTCCAGCCATCGCGTAATAACGCAGAGCCTCTTCCAGCGCTTCGGCCGCCTCTGCCCTATGTCCTGCCGCCACCAAGGCCGTGCCCAGATTTCCCAGACAGAAGGCTGTGTCCGGGCTGGCTCCGCATATCTTCCGCCGGATATTTACCGCCGCCCGATGCAGCGCACACCCGGACTCCAAGTCGCCCTGCTCTTCCGCAATACGCCCAAGGTTGTTCAGACAGGTAGACATGGCGAACCCTTCGGGTTCCAGCCGCTCCAGCGTGTTTTTTGCCCGCAGGGACAAAGCTTTCGCTTCCGCCAGATTGCCCGCCTCATAATAGGAAGCGGAAAGGCGGATCAAGGCGTCCGCCACAGGCAGACAGCACTCCCCGGACTGCGTGATCAGCGCGTCCAGAGCTTTTTTTCCTATTGTGATGCTCTCGTCAAACCGGCCCGCAGACTGAAGAATGAAGGAAAGATTCTGCTGTGCCCCCAGGGTGGCGGGGTGCCCGGCTCCGAACTCACGGCTCAGGATCTCCCACGCCTCGCGCAACAGATCTACAGCTTCCCCCTCACGCTGCAGGGTGTGCAGACATCTGCCCATCCCCTGCAACACCAAGGCGCGGCGCGCGGGAGCAAGGTCTTTCGCTTCAAGCAACCGTGCAAACACGCGGCGAGCACCCTCCGCGTCGCCCTTTCCCTGCAGATTCCCCGCCCATTCATACTCTGTCTTGAATGTATCCATAAAAAACCTTTCCCGCTTTGGTCAGTCTTCCAGCAGGTTCAGCCGGGCAATTTCCGGGTCAGAAATCCGTGCGGCCAACTGCGGTCCATGTGCCCACAGCCAGGAATCTTTCTCACTGGAAAGTCCCTTCTCCCGCAACGCCGCCGCGAAACGGGCACACAATTCCTCCACTTCACGGCAGACGGTTTTCCCCCCGCCCTGAACAAGAGGCGTTGAAGCGATCTTTTTCAGGGTTTCCGCCGTGGATTCCCCCATGAACGGCAAACCCTGCCCGATATGCCAGGCCCATTTATAGAAAGGCATATAACGCCTGTTCAGCAGAAATAACATACCCAAGGAGGCCTCGACAAAGCGGCTTACAGCCAGCATGGCGCATACGGTCTCACCGCGCTGCAGCGCACGCGGAAGATTATACTGTCCGGCCTGGGCCATGTTCATGCACCGGGCGGCCAATTTTTTCAGCCACAAATCCTGAGGATAGTAGTTCAGCAAAGCATTACGCCATGCGGAAAAATCTCCCTTTTCGTCCGTAAATACCTCACCGTTGGTACAAGCCGCCAGCGCGTGCTCCGGAATACTCCTCCACTCCCGCCAGTTTTCCGGCACATGACGCAAGCCGGTAAATCGGGCATAAAAAGCCTCCACGGCCAAAGGTCCTACCCTTCCCATGCGGCATTCGGGCCGCATGCGCGACGGATACCCGGCGAAGGTCGCGGGCAGCTCCGCCAGAGCGGCGTCCAGACGGGAGGCGCAGGCGGGGAGGCGATCCGCCGGGAGCCAGATGCAGAACGCCGGTCCCCAGTCGTGATCGCGGGAAAATTCGTCATCGCAACCAAAACATTCCGAGCCTTCCCCCACCAGACCTATCGCCGCAATAGCCATAATATCGGGAACGGCCTCGCACAGACGAGCCTCACAGGAGTGAAAAAAAGCCCTGGCCAGAGGAAGCCCTCGCGTCTCGCTTATTTCTCGCATATCATATTCTCCATAGAGCATTTTTCCTATTATGGGGGAGAGCAGAGAGGCTTGCAACAGAAAAGAAATCGTGCCATGCACCTTCCCATACTGCTTTGCCGCCACGCGGCTTTTCGGGAGAATCATCATGACAAAGGAACTTATTGAACGGCTCGTTGACAAAGAATGGAAGATGTTCGACCAAGTGCGCAATGAAGGCGGCCGTGCCTCCTGCCAGAACGACCCCGTCACATTTCGCATCATGCGTTCCAGCCAGTTCATGACCTGGCCGGAAGACCTGCTACAAAGCTATCTTGCCGATCTTGAGGCCGCAGAGCGCGCGGGGCGCAATCTGCTGACGGAAAAATACGCGTTCATGATGGAGTCTACAGCACCGCTCGAATTCCGGCGCATCTGCCACCTATTACCAGTTCTGGACAAGGATTCTCTTGAATCTATTCAAGAAATAGTAAGTATTCATGTCAACTGGGAACGCCGCACCGATCTGGCCTATCCTCACGTCCGCTCCAAGGGCCGCCCCCTGACCAGCGATGAAGATCGTCCTGATGTGACCTCCTTTGAAACCTACCTGACGGGTGAATTGAAAACGTGGTCCAGGTCCACCTTGACCCGGTATCTGGCTTTTACCCGTGACTGCCTGCGTCAGGGGCGCAATCTGGCCGAAGAGACAGGCGACAACATGGCCCGCGCATACGGATACGCCTCCATGCGCGACGCCGAGGAAAAGCGCGCACACTGAGAAAAAACGCGGGACGACTGGGAAATAATCGTCTGTTTCTGCTCCATTTCGCACGGCGATACAGTAGAAACGGAACTTCATGCTGGTGAAATACAGCGTCATGAGCACAGATGTTTGATTGGCATAACAAGGGATTGCGCCGCTTATTGTGATAGCGAGCACAAAATACCACTTCCGTTCTTTCTATTAACAAGCTTCGGCAGAAAAATTTTCCCTGCCGGAGGCCCGCCAAAGCATTCCCGGAGCTTTTCGGCGTCAAACTCACTCCGGGAGAGGGAAAGATGACAAGCGCAATAG
>JAEXGX010000150.1 GCA_023450535.1 Pseudomonadota bacterium
TGCTGCGGGGCATACACCTCTCCATCGTCATGGTGCTGGTGTTTCTGCTCATCCCCATTTCCAACAAGTACAGGAAGCAACCGGAACCCTGGTCTCTGTTGGCGCTGGATCTGCTGTTCTGCGCCATTGCCGTGGCTACGGCCTTCTACTTCATGTATGAGCTGGATAACCTGTTGGAGCGCATCCGCTATGTGGATGACGTGACCGGCATGGATCTCTTCTTCGGCACAGCCACCATGCTGCTGGTACTGGAAATCACGCGGCGCACTTCAGGGCTGCCGCTGGTCATCGTATGCTCGATATTTCTGCTTTATGCTCTCTTCGGCCAGTACTTGCCGTCTTCCATCGGCCACAACGGCATTTCTTACGACCGCCTGGTGGAAATGCAGTTCCTGCTTCAGGACGGCATTTACGGTTCCTGTCTGGCCGTGGGCGCGACCATGATTTTTGCGTTCATCATGTTCGGCGCGTTCCTTGAACGCAGTAACATGAGCAACCTGTTCATGGATCTGGCCTGCCTGCTGACCAGAAAATCGCGCGGCGGTCCGGCCAAAGTGGCCATTTTCGCCTCCGCCCTGTTCGGGACCATTTCCGGTTCCTCCCCGGCCAACGTATACAGTACGGGTATCTTCACCATTCCTTTGATGAAAAAAGTCGGATACCGCCCGGCCTTCGCAGGTGCTGTGGAAGCCGTGGCTTCCACAGGCGGGCAGATCATGCCCCCGGTCATGGGCGCGGCCGCGTTCATCATGGCGGATCTGACCGGCATGGGCTACCTGCCCATCGCCACTGCGGCCATACTGCCCGCGTTGCTGTATTATCTGGCTCTGCTGACCATGATCCATTTCGAGGCTTTGAAGCACAACCTCGGCTATCTGCCGCCCGAACTGGTGCCCAGCGCGAAATCAGTCATTTCCCGCCTGTATTACCTCGGCCCGATTCTCATTCTTATTCTGGCGCTGTGGATGGGGCGCAGTGTGATCGGCTCGGCGTTCATCGCCACGTTATCCATCTTCATCCTTTCCCTGTTCCGCAAGGACACCCGCATGGGCGTGCGCGCCGTGCTCGACGCCATGAATATTTCAGCGCGCAACGCGTTGATGATTTCCTCCTGTTGTGCGGCGGCGGGCATCATTGTCGGCGTCATCTCCATTACCGGCATCGGCTTCAAATTCATCAGCCTGATCACAGAACTAGCCGGGAACAACCTCTTTCTGCTCATGCTCTTCCTCGCCGCGACCTGCATCATCCTCGGCATGGGCGTGCCCACGGCCCCGGCCTATGTCATTGTAGCGACCCTTGGCGCTCCTGCCCTGATCAAGGTAGGCGTACCTGTCATCGCCTCACACCTTTTTGTCTTCTACTACGCAATCCTTTCGGTCATCACGCCTCCGGTGTGCGTCACAGCCTTTGCAGGGGCGTCCATTGCCGAATCAGACCCCATGCGCACCGGCTTCGTTTCCGTAAAGCTGGCCATTGTGGCCTTTATCATTCCTTTCATGTTCGTGTATCAACCCGCGCTGCTCTGGCAGGGCGATATGGCGGAAGTGGCGATTGCCACGATTACGGCCATCATTGGCGTCATTGGAATCGGCGGAGCCATGCAGGGCTATCTGCTGACAAGCTGCAAGCAATGGGAACGCCCTGTGCTGCTGGCTGGCGGACTTACCCTGATTTATCCGGGCATTCTGACCGATCTGATCGGCCTCACGTTGCTGGCTGTGGTCGTACTTCTGCATGTTGTCCGCCGCCGCCCGCTCCCTGCCCCCGTCCAAAATGCATAACCCGGCTCTCACCGGGAAATACCGAAACGCCCTCCGGGGTAAACACAAGGAGTTCGCATTATGAAAAAACTTTTCCTGCCCCTTTTGCTCGGCCTTGCCCTTACCGGCGCGCCGCAGTTGGCATCCGCAGAACCCATCGCGCTCACCGCTGCCGCAGGTCCTGTGGCAGGCACCAGCTATGTCGGCCTTGGCGCGCTGTGCAAACTGATGACCAGCGCCTACCCCGATTCCAACATCAACCTCATTCCGGGCAGTGACGTTTCCAACCCCATGCGCATGCAAAACAAGGAAGTGGATATCGCCACCGAAACCGTGTGCATCAGCAAGGCGGCGCTGGACGGCGCGGTTCCCTTCAAAAAGCCCGTGGGCAATATCCGTTCCCTGGCCAACCTGCGCACGGACGCGTTGCTGAACATCGTGGTCCGCGCCGACTCCGGCATTACCTCCATCGAGCAGATCAGGGAAAAGAAAATCCCCCTGCGCCTCGGCCCCGGCCCACGCGGCTCCGTCAGCCAGCTCGCCCTTGAATGGGTTTTCAATGAATACGGCATCACTTTCGACGACATCAAGAAATGGGGCGGCAAGATCTACAACAACGACTTCGGCGATGTTTCCGATATGGCCAAAGACGGTCAGGTAGACATGGTTATCTGGCTCGGCCCCGGCGAAGCCTGGTTCTTTACCGAACTGGCCTCCAACGTCGAACTGCGCTGGCTCCCTGTGAGCAAGGAAGTGGCGGAAGCCATGAACAAGAAGCATATGCTGTACACCAGCAGCTTCCCCGCCACCATGTTCAAAGGGATGATGGGCAAGGAAACTCCCACCGTCGGAACTTACATGAGCCTGATCGTACGCGAAGACATGAGCGAAGACACCGCGTACAAGCTGGCCAAGGCCCTGTGCGAAGGGCAGAAGGACATCATCACTGCCTGCCCGCAGTGGGGCACCTTCAAGCCTGAAACCGCATGGAACGACATGCCTCATCCCCTGCACCCCGGCGCGGAAAAGTATTACCGGGAAGCCGGACTGATGAAGTAGACTCTTCCCCTCACACACCGTTATAAAAAACTCCGCCCTCTAAGTGAGAGCGGAGTTTTTTATAACCCGCATTAACAAATTTTTTCGGGGCTCATCTTTGCTCTTTTTATCCGTACGAAGCTTCGCTTCTACGGCCAAAGGCGCCCCATACCCCGCCCTTATTCTGCCGGGGGAGATTATCTCCCCCGGACCCCCATAATTATGACATAATGTCATAATTGGAGGGGTAAGGCGATATTGCGTGATCCCTCTTTCTTCTCGGGCAGTTACGAGGATTTTCTGAACGGGCATGGAGAAAATTTTTTGCTCGTCTCCATCTTTCAATCCTCAGCGGGCAAATCCTGCAATGGAATCGGTTCCGCTTCCTCTGCCAACATCAGGCGATCCATTTCATTCAGAAGATCACCGGGAGGAATACCAAGTCCCCGGCCAAGGCGAATGATCATTCTCGCCTTGGGCTCTCGCTTGGAATTTTCCAGCTTGTTAAGGTATTCCTCAGAGATCCCGGAATTTTTAGCAAGCTGGTACTGTGATATGTTGAGGGATTCTCGGACATTTACGAGAGCCACCCCAAACAGGCATTGTATGACATTTCCCATTCTTCGCTTTTACTGGGAATCAACTCTTTTCGTTACCAGTTCAATTGGACTGGTAAATAATAACTTAGACAATTAATTCAGATAAATCATCTAGATTCTGTGTTCCCTTCTCGCATGAGTCGATCTGTCTCATTGATTAACTCTCCAGGCTCAATGCCGAGCGCTCTGCCTAAGCGAATAATCATTTCCGCTCTGGGTTGCCTTTTCCCATTTTCCAGTTTGTTCAAATATTCCTCGGAAATACCGGATATTTTCGCTAACTGATATTGGGAAATGCCTAGTTTGGTTCGCACGAGAACCAAAGCTTTTCCAAAATATCCACCTATTTGTGATTCCATTTTTTCAGTTTGAAGGAATCACAAAAATCATTGTACCAGTCCAATTGGATTGGTATTGGAGTTACCAATTCAATTGGACTGGTACAAACACATGAAGACAGACATGCCCGCAAAGCAGCCCTTGGACATTATCCATCCTTAGGCGGCTGGCCTGGGTTATGTAGAAGGTGTAGACGATGAATACGCTGATGTTCAAAGCCGTGTGCCTCAGATTGATCAACTGCATCGACCGAAAAGGCTTTGGCCTTTTTTATGAAAGTTTGAGGGAGTTTCGGACAACCTACGCCGATATTTTCACGTTTATTACCCATGAATACCACGATCTTGAGATGCAGGGCGTCACCGACCCGCATTTTGAAGAGGCGGTGAACCGAATCTATGAAACAACCAGTTGTTATAATGCCGTGCAACTGACAACGTTCTTTGGAAGTTCCCCCAAAATTACGGCTACGGCCTTTGCGCAAAGAAGGGTTCCCGGTTCCTGGCTGCTCTATCTAGCGTACATGGAA